>DASVQP010000027.1 GCA_036389135.1 Longimicrobium sp. | reverse complement strand
TCCTGCGGCTCGAAAGGAACCGCATCGCCACCGGAATGAGCTGGGTCGAAGCAAAGGTGAGTATCACGCGCAACGCCGTGCGTACCTATCTCGCCCAGCCCAGCTTCACTTTGGGGGCAACTGCGTAAGTCCTAACAGAGACACAGAGGCTGCAGGAGAGGACTGCAACAGTAAGTTAATATGTGTTCCACGCCTCCGTTACTTCACCGTCCCTCCGCAATCGCCCGCCGCACGACCCGCCACTCGACTTATCCACATGCAGACTTCCGCAGAATTCGACGGCTACGTGGCGCGGCTGGAGCGCGTCGCGCGGGCGAACCCGGGCAGGTACCGCACGCGAGTGCTCCTCTTCGGGGCGCTCGGGTACGTGTACGTCTTCGCCGTGCTCACGCTGCTGGCGGCACTCGCCCTGGGCGTGGGCGCGCTGGTGGCGGCGCATGGCGGGTGGGTGCTCCTCATCAAGCTCGCCATTCCGATCGCGCTGCTGGTGTGGACGATCGTCAGGGCGATGTGGGTGCGGATCGATCCACCCGAGGGAAGGGAGCTGGCTCCGAACGATGCGCCGCGGCTATTCGCGGAGGTGGACGCGATCCGCAAGGGAGTGCAGGCGCCGCGCGCCCACCACGTGCTGCTGACGGACGACTTCAACGCCTCCGTGTCTCAGGTGCCGCGGCTGGGGATGTTCGGGTGGCACCGCAACTACCTGGTGCTCGGCGTGCCGCTGATGCACGCACTCCCCGCGGACGAGTTCCGGGCCGTGCTGGCGCATGAGTTCGGGCATCTCTCCCGCGCGCACGGGCGCACCGGGGCGTGGAGCTACCGCATCCGCGCCACCTGGGGTCGCATCCTGGAGCAGCTTCGGCGGGACGGGCACCGCGCCACCTTCATCTTCGAACGGTTTTTCGCCTGGTACGCGCCCCGCTTCGCCGCGTACTCGTTCGTGCTGGCGCGCTCGCAGGAGTTCGAGGCGGATGCGCGGGCGGCGGCGCTGGTGGGTCCCGGCGTGATGGCGTCGGCGCTGGCGCGGATCGCGGTGCGGTCGCGGCACCTGGGCGAGTCTTTCTGGCCCGCCCTGTGGAACCGCGCCGCCGCCGAACCGGAGCCGCCGGCCGACGCCTTCACCACGCTGGGCCGGAGCCTGCGCGAACCCGTGCCGGAGGCCGAAGCGGATCTCCTCCTGGCGCAGGCGCTGTCCGCCCCCACGCGGAGCGGCGACACGCACCCCGAACTCGGCGAGCGCGTCGCCGCGCTGGGCGTCGCGCCGGGTCCGGCGCTGATCGCGCCCGCGGAGGGGGTGCCGAATGCCGCGGAGGCGTACCTGGGCGGCCCCGCGGAGGACGCCCTGCGGCGCATGGACCGCGCGTGGCTGGAGGAGGTGAGGGCCGGGTGGACGGCCCGGCACCACGAGATGCGTCAGGCCGCCGAGCGGCTGGCCGAGCTGGAAGAGCGGGCGGAGTCCCTCACGCCTGACGAAGCAAAGGAGCGCGCGTTTGCCGTCGCCAACCTGCGCGGTGCCGAGGCGGCGGTCCCGCTCTTCCGCGACCTCGCCGAGGCCGAGCCCGCCGACGCGCAGATCCGCTACATGCTGGGACAGCTCCTGCTTGGGTGCGACGACGAGGAGGGGCTCCGGCACCTGGAGACGGCGATGGCGGCGGACCCCGGGCTGGTGCATGGCGGGTGCGCCGCATCGCACGCTTTCCTGCACCGAGCCGGCCGGGTGGAGGAGGCGGAGGCGTACTGGCGCCGCCTGCAGGAGCACGGGGACCTGATGTCGGCCGCGCAGGAGGAGCGGAGCGCCGGCGGCCTGACCGCCCGCGACGTGTTCCTTCCGCACGG
This sequence comes from Longimicrobium sp., assembly GCA_036389135.1. Lineage (NCBI taxonomy): Bacteria > Pseudomonadati > Gemmatimonadota > Longimicrobiia > Longimicrobiales > Longimicrobiaceae > Longimicrobium > Longimicrobium sp. Next base: position 158,195 of record DASVQP010000027.1, on the reverse strand, counting down.
GCTCGATGAGGAGGCGGTGGGCGCGATCGAGGAAGCGCTGCGCCGCCACCGCGACGTCGCCAGCGCCTTCCTGGTGCGCAAGGAGGTGAAGATCCTCCCCGAGCACCCGCTCTACGTCTTCGCCGTGGTCCCCGACTGGACGTGGAAGCGAGCGGAGCACGGCAACCACTCGGCCAATCTCGTGCAGCGTCTGGTGCAGGAGATCCCCTTCCCCGGCGACGCCGTCGTGCTGACCCTGGAGGGCAACTTCAAGAACCTGCGCAAGCCCATCGCCGCCGTCCCCGGCTCTGACGTGTACGTCCGCGGCCGGCGCGCCGCTCCTCCGTCGCTCGCCTGAAGCCTGCTCTGAGGGCTTGCACTAGAACGGTGATCTGCCGGTTGTGCCCCCGACGGTTCGTGACCATATTGAATAGTCACCAAGGAGAAGATATGTCATCGAAACCGATCAATGGTCACCGACAGGTTCAGGCGGGGGAGTTCAAAGCCACCTGCCTGAAGCTGATGGACCGGGTGGAGGAAACCGGCGAGGAGATCATCATCACGAAGCGCAACCGTCCGGTGGCGAAGCTCGCGCCGATCCGAGGGGAGGGGTTGCGCCCCTTCGTGGGTCGATCGCGTGGCGTGATCTCGGCGAGTCGTGAGGACCTGATGGCGCCCATCGGCGATAACTGGGAGGTTGATGCTGATCTCTGAGCTCACCGATACCGACCGCCTCGTTCTGGACACCCATATCTGGGTCTGGGCCAGCGGCGAGTCAGGGGGCACGGGACAGGTTTCTGAAGCGGCGCTCGTGGCGATCGAAGAAGCCGCCGAGCGCCGCCACTTGTTCGTCTCCGTCGCGTCCGTCTGGGAGATGGCCCTGAAGGCGGAACGAGGAAGGGCCCTCGTGGCAGGTGATCTGCGCACCTGGGTGCAGGACCAGAGACGGTATCCTGGCGTGCGCGTGATGCCCGTCGATTCGCGCTTGTCGATCGATTCCACCATCCTCCCGCTGTGGTTGCGCAGAAGCGACAAACGGGAGCACCGCGATCCCGCGGACCGGTTCATCGTCGCGGCCGCGCGGCGCCTGAACGCAATCCTGCTTACCTGCGACGAAGAGATTCTCCACTACGCGTCGCAGGGCCACGTGGCGGCTTACGAGGCGTGCTGATCGCGCCCTTCCGTTGATCTTCCCACGCTCCTCCGTTCACGCGTACAAGTCGGTTTTTCAAGACGTCCCTCCCAATTTCTCCGTGTCTCTGTGCCTCTCTGTGAGCCAAGCAGTTGCCGTTTGCGTGTAGCATCTCTGGCAGCCGGTTAACATCCGCGGCGGAAGTGCATCTTAGAAAACACGAGGGTGCATGGCGGCTTTCCCGGCTTTCCAGAGGTGGCATGGTCCGCACGGGCTTACGAGGAGCGGCGGGTGGATGAGGCGCTATCCGTTCAGGCGCCGGTGCGCGTGCGGCTGAACCCGTTCGCTCGTGTTCGCAGCGAACCCGCCGCGGGCGTGGACGACGCGCTGGTCCGCGCCGCGCAGGCGGGCGACCGCGGGGCGTTCGCGGAGCTGTACCGGCTGCACGGGCGGCTGGTGCACGGCATCCTGCTGGCCCACGCACCGCGGCAGGAGGCGGAAGACCTGGTGCAGGACGTCTTCCTCGCAGCCCTGGCACGGATGCACACGCTGCGCGAGCCCGCGGCGTTCGTGAAGTGGATCGCCGCCATCGCCCGCAACCGCGCGCGCATGCTGCACCGCGGCGGGCGCAGGCTGGTGGCTCTCGAGGACGACGTCCCCGACCCGGCCGCGGCTCCGTCGGCCGGCGAGCTGCGGGTGGATGACGTGCTCGCGGCGATCCACCGGCTCCCGGAGGCATACCGTGAGCCGCTCGTGCTGCGCCTGGTGGAGGGGATGAGCGGCGCCGAGATCGCCGAGCGCACGGGGCTCACCCCCGGATCGGTGCGGGTGAACCTGCATCGCGGCATGAAACAGCTCAGGGAAGAGCTTGGAGGCTTCGATGGTTGAGCACGACGACTACCTGTGGGACCCGTCCGCCAAACCGGACGCGGAGGTGGAGCGGCTGGAACGGCTCCTCCGGCCGCTGGCGTACCAGGAGCGCCCCCTTGCCGTACCTCCCGCACGACGCAGCTTCCCCACTCGCGCGTGGGTGCCGCTCGCGATGGCGGCCACGCTGCTGCTGGCGCTCTTCGTGGGCCAGATGTGGCTGCGCGACGATCCGCACGCCTGGCAGGTGGCGGGGCTGGTCGGGGCACCGCGCGTGGACGGCGGGCGGGTGGACGGCGAGGAGCGGCTCCGCACCGGGAAGTGGCTGGAGACCGACGCGCGCTCCCGCGCCCGCGTGGAGCTGGGCGGGATCGGCTTCGCGGAGGTGGGGCCGAACAGCCGCCTTTCCGCCCTCCGCTCGCGCCGCGGCGAGCACCGCATGGCGCTGCGCAGGGGCACCATCGACGCGCGAGTGTGGTCGCCGCCCCGCGTCTTTCTGGTGGAGACGCCCGCGGCGCTGGCCGTCGACCTGGGGTGCGCCTACCTGCTGACGGTGGAGGACGACGGTTCCGGCCAGATCCACGTGACCTCCGGCTACGTGGAGCTGGTGAACGGAGGCCGCCGCTCGGTGGTTCCCGCGGGAAGCGTTGCGTTGATGCGCCCCGGCCGCGGCCCCGGCACCCCGTTCCCCGCCGGGAGCCCCGCGCCGTTGCGGAACGCGCTCGTGGCGATGGACTTCGGCACCTTTCGCCACGCCGACCTGGATGTGGCGCTGGCCAGCGTGGCGGGGTTGGATGCCGCGCCGATGCTCTGGCACCTCCTCCAGCGCGTCCCCGCCGCCGAGCGGGGGCGGGTGTACGACCGTCTCGCGGCCGTATCGTCGCTGCCGGCGGGTGCGGACCGCGCCGCCACTCTGCGGCTGGACAGGCGCGCGCTGGAGCTGTGGCAGCGCAAGCTGGGGCTGCTCTGGTAGTCCGCCGCTAACACAACCGGGTTCGGCGCAACCTGTATGGGAGAGCGGGACAACCGTCCCGCCCTCCGCGGTGAGAGTCCGCGGATCGTCTCCCGAGCAGGAGCCACACAATGCCGACCCTCCTCTCCGCCCTGTTCTTCGCGGCGCTGGCATCCGCAACGCCGTCGTCCGGCGCCGCCCTCCCCGATCACTCCATCCCCCTGCTGAAGCCTGGCTGCCCCGGCGCAGTCGCCGCCGTCAACGCGCCGCGCAACCGCATCCTGGCGGCGCTGCGGCGCGATCCACCGCCGTGTGAGTGGTGCGGTGCCACCGAGGCGCCGTCGCGGCTCTCCTGGGCCGTGCGCCTGGCGGATCACGCAGAGCGTGGCGAGCCGCTCGTGCTCACCGGCAGAGTGCTGCGCGCGGATGGGCGCACGCCGGCCGCGGGGGTCCTCCTCTACCTCTATCAGACCAACGCCGCCGGCGTGTACCCCCGGCGCGGCGACGAAGCGGGGAACGGCCGCCGCCACGGCTACCTGCGCGGGTGGCTGCGTACCGACGCGCAGGGCCGCTACTGCGTGGCCACCATCCGCCCCGGCCATTATCCAGGCCGGCTCGACCCCGCACACATCCACGCCACCGTCCAGGAGGGCCGGGGCGCGGAGGGGTACGTCGACGACTTCGTGTTCGAGGGCGACCCGCGCGTCACCCCCACGTACCGTACGCAGGTGCGGAATCGGGGCGGCTCCGGCATCGTGCGGCTCACCCGCGGTCCCGACGGCATCTGGCGCGGCGAGCGCACCATCGTCCTGCGGGACGTCGGCCGATGATGGGCGGACTGCTCGCACTCGTGCTCCTCTGCGCGCCCGGCACTCCGGGCGCGCACCCGGAGCCGGCGCCCGCCGCGCGCGAGGACACGCTGCGCCTCGACCCGGCGCGGTCGGTCATCCGCTGGAAGGGCACGAAGTTCAGGGGGAGGGGGAGTCACGAGGGGACTGTTCGGCTCGCCGCGGGCTACCTGCTGGCGGAGGGAGGGAACGTGCGCGGCGGCGCCTTCCGCATCGACATGAACGCCATCGAGGTCACTGACATCCCGGAGAGCGACCCCATTCCCCGCCGCCGCCTGCGCGACCACCTGCGCAGCGACCACTTCTTCGCCACCGATCGCTATCCCGCCGCGGACTTCCGCCTGCGCAGCGTGACGCCCTCCGGCCCGGGGAGCTACGACGTCGTGGGCGACCTCACCCTGCGCGGCCAGACGCACCCGGTCCGCTTCGCCGCGCGCGCCGTCCCTTTCTCCGGCGGCGGCCTGCGCGCGACGGCGCAGCTCGCCATCGACCGGCAGCGCTGGGGCGTGGCCTACCGCGGTACGTCGCTGGGAGAGATCGCGGTGGACGACACGGTCCATCTGGGGCTTAACCTGGTCTTCGGGAGATGACGCGATAGGGGCAACGCGAGCCATTGAAGGAGGAATGCACGGGAACTCCCGCGCCTATGTTCCACTCCGCACTCCGCTGTTCAGGACTACACCGCAGCCGGCGCGTGGACGTCGCGGCCGGCGGCCTGCGCGACGAGGCGGTACCAGTGGGCGATTGGCAGGGCGGCCGTGTCCATCCGCTCGTACATGCGGCGGGCAGAGCGCGGTACCGCAACGTGGAATCTCCATGCGGCTCACGCGGCTGCACCGGATGCGGATAGCCGGGCGCTCTGCGCGACGAGCACTTGCGCTCCCACATCCAACCCGAAGGCCCATAGGAAGATGGTGAGCAACTCGCGCCCAGTCCCTACGAAACTGGGGGAATACAGATAGTATCCCAGGATCGTGATGCCCGCACCCACGATCATGGTGAGCACCGCCTCGTCGAGAACCAGCTGCCGCCAGACGCGAGCCCGGTGCACCCGCACGCGCTCGGGGATCCCGATTCCGGGTACCGGCACGGCGTCGGCGCGGGCCGCGTCCGGCGAGCCGACCTCGGAAACTCCACCGGAAGCCCGGAACCCGGTGACGTTCGTGGCGGTGAGCGATCCCGTCCGCAGCACTACGCCTTCCCGCTGCACCGCTCGAGCGACACGCTCCGAAGCATCCACGTAGCGCCCTTCGGCCAGAAGCGCCTGAACTTCCGCCATAGCATTCGGCGGTGTGTGCGCCGCTATGACGCTCCGAAACGCTTGGTGGAGGGTGGGGAGCTCGCTCGTGACCCCCGCGAGCATCGCGTCCGGATCCTGCCCGTACGCGCCCGCGCGCCCTCGGAACGCCTCTATCGATCCCAGGAACTCTGCCAACGCCGTCAGGACCGGTGTTCCGCGGGTGAGCGCCCCCTCCACCGCCGCGGCCAAGGCACCCACCCACTCGGCCAGCTGACCTGCGAGTCTCTCCTGGCGCTTTCGCGCCCGGTGCATCGTGGAAAGTGCGGGACGCAGGGACTCGACCTGCTCGCCTTCCCGGGGCTGCAACGCTTCGGTGTCAGTCCGGATCGCGTCGATCCAGGGTTGAGCCTTCTCCCGAACTTCGGGGGGAAGCGCCGCCAGCGCTTCAAGCACCGCCGTGCGTTCGATAGGCCAGGTGCTCAGGGCGTCGTCGAAAGCGTTCCTCAGCCCTTCCTCTGCGGCGTCCAGTAGGCGGTCGGCCTCGTGCGCGTCGCCGGTCGCGAGGGCACCCTCCGCTAGAGACTGGGCCTCACGAGCGTGGCCGATGGACAGAGCGAGGCCGACGGGCAGGCTCCAATCCGTGCGCACCAGCCGCGCCAGCACCATTGTCCTTTCGCGCGCTCGGTCGAGCCGCATCTGTAGCGCTTCGAGCGCGGTCCTCAGGCGCGTATCCGCGGTTGTGATCGCGGTTGTGAGCGACTCGGACTTACCCCGATCACGGGCCACGCGCAGGGGGTCAGCAAGGGCGCGCACGGCTGATTGGAAGATCGGGTCGGCGTGCGCAACGATGGCATCCTCCATTCGCAAGAGCACGTCGTCCGCCTGCACGCGCAACCGGTTCCGTTCGATGCGGCGCGTGAGGTAGGTGCGGACCAGCCATCCCAGGAGGAGGCCCGCCACGATGACGCAGATCAGGAGCTTGTGCGACCGGTAGATCGTGATGGTGATGGGTACGTCCAGCGGCGCGGCGAGTTGAGGTGAGGAGAGCCGGATGGTACCCGTCGTGGTGCCCAGCGGCAGAACCCCGTCCACGCTGAAGGGGATGCGCGCGGCTGTCCCCGGCGCGACCCCCGCGGCGCCGTCGCGGAAGCGCAGGGTGGCGCCGTGCCGTCCCGCGAACAGGGGCGCGGCGGCGGTGATGTCGTTGATGCCCGTGGCCCCGGACCTCTCCGCAATCAGGAGAGAGCCTTCCCAGGAGCCTCGGCTTCCCCCCAGGGGGATCTCGTGCCGCAGCTGGACGGGGGACGCGTTCAGAACCGCGCTCGGACGAGTGAGCCGGAGCTGCAGCCGCTGCAACACACGCCCCGGGGCGGTCGCCTCCACGTCCACCGTGTAGGTCCCCGCCTCACGGAACGAGCTCGCCGCAACCGGCAGCAGCAGGGCGGGGCCGCCGAGCCCGTCAGCGGGCGACTTGGCGAGGCCATTGAGGGCGGACCTCATCCACTCCTCGCCGCGTCCGTCGCGGTGTACGTCCGTCACCACAATGGCCACGCGGGGCCAGGCCACCCCCACCGACAAGCGTACGGGGATGCGCAGCGTCGTGCCAGCTCCGGCGGCCGGGAGACGGTACTCCGCCCCGCGAGGCAGAGCGAGCCACTGCGCCTCCCCGGCGAGGGGAACCCCGAACGGGGCAAGGAGACAACAGGGGATTAGGGCGCGGCGGAGAGTGGAGAGCCTGCAAGGCGGGACGCGCATGGGGACTCAGGGCGAGAGGGTGAGGTCTGCATTGCCGATACAGGTGAAAGCAAAAGCCAGCGGATTGCCGGAGCGGATTAGGGCGCGGTTGAACCCCTGCACCGCTTCGCCCAGTGTGCGTCGGCTGTCGTTCCACAAAGAGAGCGTGACCTCGGCCGCAAAACGCGCGGCGAGGCGCGTGAATACGGGAGTCTCCGTCCCTACCACGGCCCCCACTCCCAACGGCGTGAGACTGGTCACCAGGTCGTTGAGCGTGCCTACCTCGGTGGCGGCGGAACAGCAGGCCATCAGCAGAACCAGCGTCCGCGGGTCGTCCTTCCATCGCCCGCGCTCCTGCGTCATTCCCGTGACCGCGGGCGGCATCAGCCAGTGCCGCTTGGGGACCGCGGCGGGTGGGGGCCACGTGCTCTTCGGAAGGAGCACGATCCGCGGGCCCGGCGGCTCGCCCTGGATATGACCGGTCTCCAGGTGGCCGAGCACCACGAGCACGGCGGGGCGGCGAGCGGGATCCCAGAGCAGATCCAAAAGATCGTCGTCCTTGCGCAGCAGCGCGAGCTCCGCACCGAGGTCATCACCCAGCTGCTTGGCGAGTTCATTTGCATTCTCGTCCTCGATGCCGGTGGCGAGCATCACCCCCGGACGTCCCGCGGGCCGCCGCACCACCGTCTCCACGCCCGCCGTCCTGCCGATGCGCTGCTCGATGCGGTGGCGCACTCCCCAGAAGCCTTCGATGCAGTAGACGTCGTGCCCGGGATTATGGGGGCAGCCCCACTTGCGCGTGGAAGCCGGCGCTGCACCGAGCTCCGGGAGCGGGCTCCCCAGGCAGACGGGGCGGGTTGGGGCCCCGACCAGGGCGGAATCCAGCGGATAGTCGTAGATGATTCCCCACGGAAACGCCATGTTCGCGTCGTGGCGGACCACCTGGATCACCTTGTCGCTCACTTCCGCCAGCGACCGCACTTCCTCGTGCCCGGCGTCGGAGAGCTTGCCTTGCAGCATGTCGTACAGATTCCGGCCGAAGTCCGCCAGCAGGCGTACATAGCCGTGGAACACCGGATCGGTCTCGGCACCCGGATCAGGATAGCTGTTGAACCGCGGCTTCTCCTGTCCGGGTGTGATGGGTGGAACGAAGGTCGCGTCCTCGAGCAGCTTGCGAAATTCGCCCACATGGCGGCTGACCAAAGTCTCGTCCAGAGTGAATCCCTCGGCCGTGCCGCCCCGCTTGACCATGAAGGTATGCGACCCCCCGGCGTCCTGGTTCACGCCCACGGAGAGCGCACGCTCACCCAGCATCTCGATCTCTTCCGTGACCAGTTGCTCCGTCGCGGCAAAGTCGAGCCGCACCTGCACCCTGTCCCTCTTGGTCGCGAACTCGCCCACGGGAGCCGTGAGCAGGAACGATTGAACCATGTGCCCGCGGTGGTATACCGCGATCCGCATCTCCGCGCGTCCGGGTTTCTCGGGTGCATTCACAGTGAAGAACACCGGGGCCGAGCTTCCGCGCAGGGGGAGCCGCAGGGGCTGTACCGCCGGGGAGCGCAACTGGAACGTCTTGGGGAAAACGACAACGTCCAGTTCGTGCCCACGCCCGTCATCAGGGGCGGGAAGCAGGCCGTCGATCGGCGGCACCTCTCCTACCACCAGGCTTGCGGGCAAGGGGGTGCCCACGTGCACGCGTAGCCGGTACGCCTGTCCGGGCTGCAGGGCCTGTTCGGGGTCGATGCCTTCGAAGACATCCCGGCCACCCAACCGCTCAATCCCGATGTCTACGCGCCGCGCCGCCGAGCTCTCGCGGGGATAAGCCGGGGAGGCTGGCATCGGCGGCTCCCCTCGTAGTCGCCGCACCAGAATGTCAGCCGCCGCTTCCGGGTTCCACCGGACGAACGAGGCAATTTCCGCGTCGTGTGCTGCAAAGGACCTTGGGCGAAGCGCCAATACATCGTACAGGGCGGCTCCCGTGCTCCTGGCGCGCTGCGCCATGCCGGTGCCGTATGCGGCATAACCGGCTGAAGGTGACCAGTGGATCTCCTGCAGCCGGTCCTCCAGTTCCCGCGCGAGCCGGCGGGCGCGCGGCTCCAAGAGGGAACCCGCGCGGTCGCGAGCCGACTCCAGCAGGTGCACCTTTCCCCAGCTGTGCGGCAGATCCACGGCCGCCCCGGCAACCTGATCTAGCTGGTCGAGTTCGAGTCGTGGCGCAAGAGAGGCCAGCGCTCGCGACTTCACGCCTGCGCCCCGGAGGGCGAGTTCCGCGGACAGAGCGTCCTCCACGGCCGCATCCGGGATCCCTTGATTCAACCTGCGGAACCCGGCCGCCTGGGATTGCCAGTGCCGAATGGAGTGGGCAAGGCCGAGCGCCTCACGGGCTACCCCAACCTGAAGCCCCGGGGCCTGTCCCAGCTCGGGCACGAACCCGATGAGCGCACGGGCGCGGGCCTCTTCCCCGACCAACTCCCGCGCGGCCATCACACCTTCCGTGCGTAACTCGTCACGCAGGAGGGGCGCCATCGTCACCAGTGTGCTCGCTCTTAGATTCTCATCACCGATCGTGCGTGCGGTTTGGAGCGCGGCCCACTGCTCCCGGGCCGTCAGTCTGCCGGCAATCCCGCGCAGGAAGTCGCCCGTGACCTGGGCCAGCGCTTCTCGCGTCCCCGGATACCCCCGGTCGTGAGCCGGGACCTCCAACTGCCGAGAAAGCGCCTCGAACGTGCGCAGTGCGTCCGCACCCTGGAACCCTTTGGGGTCGCGAAGCAGATTCTGTGTGACGCCGGCAAGCGCGCGCGCGCGAAGGAGCGGGTCGGCGATGATCCGGGATTCATCGATGGTTTCCAGAACCGCACCGAGCGGAACTCTCCCCTTTTCGTGGAGGTGCAGCATTGCCGCGGTCCGCTGCTCTGCATCCGGGACCGCTTCCGCCGCACGACCCGCTTCTCGCCGAACCTCCTCCCGAAGAGATCCGGATGCTCTTTCGGACAGCGCCTGGAGTATCAGGAAACGGGAAAGCGGTTCTTCTATCTCCCGCGCGAAACGAACGAAGTCTCGCACAAGCTTCTCGGGAACCGACGGCGCGAGCTCCAGAAGGAGTGCCGCACGGGTTCTTTCGTCCCCGAGCCACCCTTCAATCCGCTCCTCCATCTCTCGCGTGCGGTCCGCATCCGGCATCGAAAATCCTCCTTCATTTTGTTCAGGTCGTCGGTCAGCTTGGCTGATTGAAACCGCCTTGGCCGGTTGGGGGCGGGCGTGCGTCGCTCGGGTCCTGCCCGACCACTTCATTGTCGTTCCGTACGCGCCCCCCACCGGGTTTCGGACATCCCGGAGAACGGCTGCTACGCTGGGCAGAGGACGGTGTAACACGTTCGCGGCGAGCGCGAGGGCCGCGCACTGGCGGCTCGGCTCTGGTTAATCGATGAAGTGGCGTGTCGTCCGGTGAAGCGCGCGGTAACGGGCGGGAAGTGGAATATGTAACGGCGGAGCGAAGGGCAACAAGGGGTGCCGCCGACCTGGCGCTCCCGGGGTACTCCGGAAGCACCCAAACCCCCATGCGCGAGTGTCATCTGCACCGATCCAGATCCGCGGCCGAGGCGCGGCCAAGAACCCGCCTAACCGCTTCGAGCGCATCGAAGTGGTGGCGGACCTGGACGCGTACGATCCAGACGAAGCGGGTGATGGAGCCGCGCGCATCCACATCGACCGGCAGCGGTACCGCGGAAAGTCGCTGGGTGACCTCGCGGGGATGACACGGTCCACCTGGGGCTGAACCTGGTGTTTGGCCGCTGATACCGAGGCCGTGGCACGCCCGGTTCGACTCGGGATACCTTCAATGGTGCACATCCGAACGCTTTCATCCGGCCTACGTGACCCTACCCGCCTTCCCCGCCGAATCGTTGATGCGCTGGCGCCGGCTCGACGTGCCGGGGCGCGAGGAGGCGCGCATGGCACGCGTAGCCGCGGGCTGGCGGCTGACCGGGGAGGTTGCGGCCGAGGAAGAGGGTGTCGCCGCATCGCTGCACTATCGGATCGATTGCGACGCGTCATGGGTAACGCGCTCGGCCCTGGTAGAGGGCGAGGTCGGCGGCCGCGCGATCCACCTCACGCTCTCCGCCGACGGCAATGGCCGGTGGTCACAGGATGGCGCACCGCTCCGGGAGCTCGACGGCGCGCTGGACGTCGACCTCGGGTTCACCCCCGCGACCAACACGCTTCCAATCCGCCGCCTGGCACTCGCGGTCGGGGAAACCAGGCCTGTACGCAGTGCCTGGCTGCGGTTCCCCGATGTGCGCCTGGAGCCGCTCGAGCAGACGTACACCCGCGAGGCCGAGCGCGTCTATCGCTATCGCGCCTTGCTGGATGGTGAGCACTTCACGGCGCGGCTGGACACGGACGCGTTCGGACGGGTGCGTCTGTACGAGGGGCTGTGGATCGCGGAGCTCGCCGTCCCGGAGTGAAGCCTGCGGCCGGTCCAACGGGCACGGCCGGCTGGGCGTCCAGCCCCAGCCGGCCGTCACTCGTCATTCTTCTTCGACGAACGCCCTCAGTCGATCCGCGGCATCGTCCCACCGCGTCGCGACGTGGTCGAGGTAGCGTTTCGCGATTTCGAGGCGCCTCAGATCCAGCTCGTAGATCCGCTCGCGCCCGTGGCGTGAATCGCGGACCAGGCCCGCATCCCCCAGCGCGTGGAGGTGCCGGGTAATCGCCTGGCGCGTCACTCCGGTGCCCTCGCTGAGGCGCGTGATGGAGAGCGACCCCTCGGCGGAGAGGCGTCCGAGGAGGCGAAGCCGGGTCGCATCTCCCAGAGCGGCGAACACCGGCGCGGCTTCCGTGATCTGAAGAGCCGCCGCGCCCCGGCTACTCGACATAGCGCGCGAGGTTCTTCATCTGCCCGGCCCACCCGCCCGTGTTCATGAGGAGCGCCTCGGCCCGGCGGGCGATCGGGATCTGGTCGAACCCGGACTCCACGATGGTGAGGGTGGTGCCGCTCTCCGTTTCCTGGAGCGTGAACTCGACGAGCGTGGTGGGCTCGGACGAGTAGTCCACTGTGGGGTCCATCGGGTAGGGGTGCCAGCGATACGAGAAGTACCCCTCCGGCTCCATGCGCTCGATCTGCATCTCAATCGCGCATGCATGCCGGCCGTCCGCGTGGCTGACGTCCCCCGTGACGGTGGCCCCCTCCGCGAACGTCCCATCCAGCTTGACCCGGAACCACTGCGCGAACTCTTCCGCGGTCGAGATCGCACGCCACACGCGCGAGCGCGGCGCGCGAAGCTCCATCACCTTTTCGATGCGGTCCGTGCTGGTCCCTGTCCCGGCTGCTTCTGTTTCGATGCTCATCGGTTCATGTCTCCGCAGTTGGTAGTCGATCCACAATATGCAACATCGTCGTTGCATATCGTAACCCGCCGCTGCGGAATGCGCAAGCTTCACGTTGCACATCACCTCCTGAGCGGCCCGCTGACAAGGGTTTTCTCTGCGCCTCGTAGTTCCCTCTGTGCCCTCCGTGTGACGCTTTTCTCTGCTGTTCTCTGGGCCACGCGGACACTTTCGGCGCGCAAAGGGGTACTCCGGAAGCACCCCAACCCCATGCGCGAGTGTCATCTGCACCGATCCAGATCCGCGGCCGCGGCGCGGCCGAGAACCCGCCGAACCGCTTCGAGCGCATCGAAGTGGTGGCGGACATGGACGCGTACGATCCGGACGAGCCCGGCCCGCGCACCGTCTTCCTGCGCGACCCGGCGAAGACGCTGATCGTAAAAAACGACAGCCCGGACGTCAGCTTCGACTACGGCATCAACCCGTACCGCGGTTGCGAGCACGGGTGCGCGTACTGCTTCGCGCGCCCCACGCACGAGTACCTGGGCTTCTCCGCCGGGCTCGATTTCGAGACGAAGATCCTGGTGAAGGAGGACGCGCCCGAGATCCTGCGCCGCGAGCTTTCCGCGCGCGGGTGGAAGGGCGACGCGGTGGGGCTGAGCGGCGTTACCGATCCGTACCAGCCCGTGGAGCGCAAGCTGGGGCTGACCCGGCGCTGCGTGGAGGTGCTGGCCGAGTTCCGCAACCCGGTCGCCGTCATCACCAAGAGCCACACCGTCACGCGCGACGCCGATCTGTACGCGCAGCTCGCGCGGCACGACGCGGCCAAGGTCTTCATCTCCATCACCACGCTCGACGCGGAGCTGCAGCGGGTGATGGAGCCGCGCGCATCCACCCCCGCGCGGCGGCTGGAGGCGATCGCGAAGCTGGCGGAGGCGGGGGTGCCGGCGGGGGTGCTGATCGGGCCGGTGATCCCCGGGCTCAACGACCACGAGATCCCCGCGATCCTGGCGGAAAGCGCCCGCGCGGGGGCAAGTTTCGCGAGCTACGTCGCGCTGCGGCTGCCGCATGGGCTCAAGGAGCTTTTCTCAGGCTGGCTGGAGCGCCATTATCCCGATCGCAAGGACCGCGTGCTGAACCGCATCCGCGAGATGCGCGGCGGCGAGCTGTACGACTCGCGCTTCCACGCCCGCGCCAGGGGCGAGGGGGTGTACGCGGACCACCTGGAGTCGCTCTTTCGCGTCGCGCGGCGCAAGGCGGGGCTCCCGGAGACGTTCGAACCCCTTTCGTCGGCGGCGTTCAGGAAGCCGGCGGGTCCCCAGCTCGGCCTCTTCTGACCACGAACCCGATGTCCTCACCCCTCCCTTCCCTTCCCCTGGTGGGCCGCGAAGCCGAGGTCGCGATGCTGCGCGAGCTGCTGGATTCGGCGGATGCGGGGCGCGGCGGGATGCTGGTGTTCTCGGGCGAGAGCGGGATCGGAAAGAGCCGCCTCCTGCGCGCCGCCGCAGAGGACGCGGAGCGGCGCGGGTGGAGCGTGGCCGTGGGGCGCGCCTACCCCGTGGAGGCCGGCATCCCGTACGCCCCCGTCGCGGACCTCCTCCTCCCCATCGTCCGCACGTTGTCCCCCGAGGCGCTGGCGACGCTCACGCGCGGCGGGGAGACGGAGCTGGCCTGGCTCATCCCCGCCCTGCACCGCCCTGGCCCCGAAGCGCAGCCCGAGCTCAAGACGCGCCTCCTCTGGAGCTTCACCGAGTTCCTGGGGAGGCTCGCCGCGCGCCGCCCCCTCCTCCTGCTGATCGACGACCTGCAGTGGGCGGACGCGTCGTCGCTGGAGCTGCTGCACTTCGCCGCGCGCCACCTGGGCGACAAGCGGATCGCGCTGCTGGCATCGTACAACGACACGCAGGGCGCCGCGTGGCTGCGCGCGCTGGAGCAGTCGCGGGGGAACGCACGCGTGCATCCCGTCGTCCCCTTGTCGCGCGAGGGGACCGGCGCGCTGGTGGGCGAGCTGTTCGGGGCTGACGAGGCGCTGGCGGAGCTGCTGTACGGGTGGACGCGGGGGAATCCCTTCTTCCTGGAAGAGATCCTCAAGACGCTGGTGAAGTCCGGCCGGCTTGCGCTGCAGGACGGGCGCTGGAGGGGCTCGGAGCTGGAAGGGATCGAGCTGCCGCGCTCCATCCGCGAGGCCGTGATGGAGCGCGTCGCCACGCTGGCGCCCGCCACGCGCGAGGTGGCGGAGCTGCTGGCCGTGATCGGCACCGGCGCGCGCTACGATGAGCTGTGCGAGGTGTCGCAGGCCAGCGACGCCGAGCTGGTGGAGGCGCTTGAGGAGCTGCGCCGGCAGCGCGTGCTGGACGAGCGGCTGGAAGGCGCGGCCGTCGTCTACGACTTCACCCACCCCATGCTGCGCGAGACGCTGTATGGCGGGCTCGGCCTGGCGCGCGCGCGCCTCCTGCACGCGCGCGTGGCCGAGGCGCTGGAGGCGCTCCACGGCGCGGACACGCCCGAGCACGCGGGGCGTCTCGCGTACCACTTCGTCCGCTCCCACGCGCGCGACGCGGAGAAGGCGGTGCGCTACCTGGCCGCGGCCGGGCGGGCGGCGCTGGCCCGCTACGCCAACCACGAGGCCGCCGACTACCTCGGCGCCGCGCTGGAGCGGTCCGACGGCACCGATGCGGGCTTGGTGGAAGACCTGGCCCGCGCGCGGCAGCGGTTGGGCGACTTCGACGCGGCGATCGACCTGTGGACTCGCGCCCGCGCCGCCGCCGCCGATGCGGGTGACGATGCGCGGGTGGGTGCCGCCGAGCGGCGTCTCGGCCTGATCCGCTACTGGGGCGGGCGCTATCCGGAGGCGCTGCGCCACTTCGACGCGGGCCTCGAATCCGCCCGCCGTGCCGGCGACGAGGGGCTGCGCGCGCGGCTGCGTTTGGCGCGCGCGGAGTGCTTCATGGAGATGGGGTCCCCAGCCGAGGCGGGCGAAGAGGTGGAGGAGGCGCTCGACATCGCCGAGCGGCTGGGCGAGCCTCCGCTGCTGGTGCGCGTGCACCTGGTCCTCCTCCTGCTGCACACCTGGACGGGAACGCCGGGGCGCGCGCGCGCGCACGGCGAGCGGGCGCTGGCGCTGGCGGGCGAGGAGAGCGAGCCGGGGCTGCGCTGCATGGTGCACTGGGGGATGGGGATGCTGGCCGGCCTCACCGGCGACGCCCCCGCCATCCGCCACCACGTGGCCGAGTGCCAGCGCGTCGCGGACGAGATCCACTCGCCGATCCACCGCGTGCGCGCCGCGGAGCTGGCCGTGGAGCTGATGTCCAACACCGGCGAGTGGGACGCGGCGCTGGCCCTCGCGGAGCGCACCCTCGCCACCGCGCGCGCGCTGCGGCAGCGCACCATCCTGGCGCGGCTGCTGGTGTGGACGGGCCTCATCTACCTGGGCCGCGGAGACCTGGAACGGGGGCGGCGCTACGTGGACGAAGCGTGGGAGCTCTCCGGCGCCGGCGATCCCGAGCACCCGCTGGACGTGCACACCGTCGTGCCGGCGCACTGCGGGCGGGCGGCGTACCACATGGCGGCGGGCGACTTCGCCGAAGCGGTGCGCGTGGGGGAGAGCGGCCTCGCCGTGGCGGACCGCACGGGGTACACGGTGTGGGCGATGCACCGCGTCCTCCCCATCATGGCGGAGGCGTACCTGTCGATGGGCGACGTGGAGGGCGCCACCCGTATCGGCGCGCGGCTGCGCGAGGACGCCGGGCGGCTGGGGCACGGCCTGGGGCTGGCGTGGGCGGACGCCTGCGACGCCTTCCTCGTCTGGCTGCGCGGCGACATCGACGCGGGGATCCGCTGCCTGCGCGCCGCCGCCGAGCGGCTGGAGTCGGTGCCGGTGATCCCGGCGGCGGCCCGGCTGCGGCGCCACTTCGCCGCGCGCCTGCGCGACTCCGGGCGCACCGACGAGGCGCTGCAGGAGCTGCGCGGCGTCCACGAACTCTTCGTGCGGCTGGGCGCGGAGCGCGAGCTGGCGAAGACGCGCGAGCAGATCCGCGAGCTGGGCGCCCGCCCCCCCTCGCGCGGCGAAGTGGCGAGCGGCGCCGCCGGCCTCACCGCGCGCGAGGCCGAGATCGCGCGCCTGGTAGCCGCGCGCAAGTCCAACAAGACGATCGCAAAGACGCTGGACATCTCCCCGCGCACCGTCACCACGCACCTCTCCAACATCTTTCGCAAGCTGGAGATCGGCTCCCGCGGCGAGCTGGTGGATGTGGTGCGCGCGGGTGGGGTGGGGGAGTAGGGGCAGGGCGCGGGCCCCCTCCCCCGCTCGTCACCTCGCGGCCCCTCCCCCAATAACTACCTGGGGGAGGGGCGTTTGCCTCGATTCGCCCGTTGCGTGCGGCTCGCGAGACCGCTTCAGCGGTCTTCCCGTTGTTCCAGCCGGGGGCTTCAGCCCCCGGCGACCATCCCCCGGCGGCCAGCCCCCGGTCCCCTCACCCCTCTTCGTCGTACCGCTCGCGCGCCTGCACGGCCAGGTTCAGCGCGATCAGCCGCGCGCGGTCCTCGGTGAGGGGGAGATACCAGTCCGGGCTCACCACGGTAACCATCCACCCGCCGCACACCAGGCGCACGCCGAGCCGGTTCGCCTCCACGGCCGGGGCGCACGGGATGTCGCCGAGGAGCGGGTGCCCCTCCAGCAGCCCCGCCACCCGGACCCGCATCGTCTCCCAGGGCGTCTCGTCCGGCCCGTCCATCGAGCTTCTCCGACGAAGTCAGGGTGGATTTCACACAGAGACACAGAGTTTCAGGAGAGGTAAACGGAAAGGAACCTCTCTTTTGTGTTCCTCTCCGTTTCCTCTGTGTCTCTGTGTGAGCCATGCGGTTGCCGTTACCGTGCCGCGCCCAGCACCTCGTCGATGGCCTCGGTGAACTCGTCGATGTCGAGCGGCTTGGTGAGGTAGGCGCGCGCACCGCTCTCCAGCAGCCGCTTCACGGTGGCGGGCGTGGCGTCCGCGCTGATCACGATCACCGGGATCTCGCGGGTGCGCGGGTCGTCGCGCAGGCGGCGGAGCACCTCCTCGCCGGGAAGGTCGGGGAGGTGGAGGTCCAGGAGGATCAGGTCGGGGCGGTGCTCCGCCGCGAGGTCCACCCCCAGCCCGCCCTGGAGCGCCGAGAGGAGGGTGATCTCCGGACGCCCGGAGAGGATCGCTTCGATCAGGCTCAGGTTGGCGACGTTGTCCTCCACGTACAGCACCTTCGCCAGCGATGCGCCGTCGCGCGCCGCGGGGGCATCGAGCGTGGTGTGCGGTGCGGGCTCGGCCGGGGCGGACGGGGCCTGCGCCAGCGGGAGATCCACCGTGAAGGTGGAGCCCTCCCCCACCACGCTCTCGGCCATGATCGTCCCGCCCATCGCCTCGATCAGCGGGCGAGAGAGCGCGAGGCCCAGCCCCGTCCCCTCCACCCCGGAATCCTCCGCGCCCAGCCGCGCAAAGGGGACGAATAGCTGGTCCATCTTCTCCGGCGCGATCCCCTGCCCCGTGTCTCGCACGGCGATGCGCACCCGCTCGCCGTCCACCTCGCACGCCACGGTCACGGAGCCGCCGGGGTTGTACTTGACGGCGTTCGAGAGGAGGTTGAGGAGGACCTGCGTGAGCCGCTGCCGGTCCGCGCGAATCTGGATGGGGGAGGTCGTGGGCACGTCGTTCACCAGCGTGCACCCGTGCTGCACGGCCACGGGGCGGATCAGGCTGAGCGCCTCCGTCACCACCTGCGCGGCGCGCACCGGCTCCAGCAGCAGCGGCTGGCGCCCGCTCTCGATGCGGGCGATGTCCAGCACCTCGTTGATCAGGTTGAGGAGGTGCCGCCCGGCGCGCAGGATGTGGTCGACACCCTTGTGCTGCTCGGGGGTCAGCGGATGGCGCGCCAGCACCTGCCCGAAGCCCAGGATGGAGTTCATGGGCGTGCGCAGCTCGTGGCTCATGCGGCTCAGGAACTCGCTCTTGGCGCGGTTGGCCCGCTCCGCCTCTTCCTTGGCGCGCTGCAGCGCCTGCTCCGTGCGCTTGCGCTCGGTGATGTCGCGCGAGATCCCCACGGTGCCGGCGATGCGGCCCGCGTGGTCGAAGAACGGCTGCTTCACCGTCTCCAGGAAATGCTCCGTGCCGTCGGGGTGCGGGAAGCCTTCCTCGGTCACGAACTGGCGCCCTTCGCGCAGCACCCGCTCGTCGTCTTCGCGGATCTTGCGCGCCACGGGGAGCGGCCAGATCTCGAAGTCCGTCTTCCCCAGGCAGAACTCGCGCGTGACGCCGGCCGCGCGCGCCACCGCCTCGTTGACGGCCAGCACGCGGTGGCTGGCGTCCTTGAGCCACGCCAGGTCGGGGATGTTGTTGAGGAGCGCCTCCTGCTGCTCCTGCACCTCGCGCAGCGCTTCCTCCGCCTGCTTGCGCTCGGTGATGTCGCGCGCGACGGCGATCACCGCATCCTGGCCGAAGTAGGTGGAACGCGTGAGCACCAGCTCCTTGGGGAAGGTGCTGCCGTCCTTGCGCCGCCCCCACCAGTCGAAGCGCTGCGGCTCCCCCGCCACCACCCGCGCGAAGCGGGCGCCCGTGTCCTCCAGGTCCACGCGCTCCAGGTCCGCGAGGATGGCGGGCGTCTGGCCGATGAGCTCGTCGCGCGTGTAGCCGTAGGTGCGCAGCACGGCGGCGTTGACGTTCAGGAAGCGCCCCTCCAGGTCCTGCACGTACACCAGCTCGGTAAGCGAGTCGAATAGGCCCCGGTAGCTCTCCTCGCTCGCCCGCAGCGCCTCGTTGGCCGTCATGCGCCGCGTGATGTCGCGCGAGTTGACGACGATCCCCTCCTCCGTGGAGTCGGGGCTCAGGGTGCGGCCCACCCCCTCCAGCACGCGCCACTTGCCGTCCGAGCCGCGGCAGCGGAACTCCACCCCGCGGCTCGTCCCCGGCTGCCGCGCGACCACCTCCAGCGCCTCGCGCACGCCCTGCACGTCGTCGCGGTGAATCAGGCGGAGCACGCCCAGCCCCACCAGCTTCTCCGGATCGTAGCCCAGGATGCGCTTCACCGAGGGCGAGTTGTAGCGGAAGCGCCCCTCTTCGTCGAGGATGGAGATGAGGTCGGAGCCGTTCTCGATCAGCGCGCGGAAGTGCTCCTCGCTGCGCTGCAGGGCACGCTCGGCGCCCTTGCGGTCAGTCACGTCGCGCACGACGGTGACCACCTGGTCCTCGCCGAAGGGGAGGAAGCGCGCCTCGAAGTCGCGCATCCCGCTCTCCACCGGGAGCGAGTACTCCAGGGTGGCCAGCGTTCCGGTGCGCCTTACCTCCTGCACCCGCTCCATCACCGGCGCGGCGACGGCCTCGGGGAGCACCTCCTCCAGCCGCCGTCCCGTGAAGACGTCGGGGCTGGTGTACAGCTTGTCCCCGTCGCCGGACTGGTGGTCCAGGATGCGCCCCGCCGCGTCCAGCCGGAAGTACAGGTCGGGGAGGGCGCGGAAGACGGCCTCCAGCTCGGAGCTCTTGTGCGCCAGCTCCGTGACGTCGGCCAGCACCACCAGCTCGCCCGCGGCGCCGCCGGTCCCCTCGCCCACGAAGGAGGTGGAGACCTGGTACACGCGCCCGCCGATCGCCACGCGTCGCAGCGACCCGTACGCCACGTCCGCCGGGCCCAGCGGCGCCAGCACCTCGCGTCCGGGCTCCCCCACCCCGCGCCCCTCCTCCACCCGCAGGATGCGGCGCGCGGAGGGGTTCAGGTCCACCACCGTCCCTTCGCAGTCCAGCACCACCACGCCGTCGCGCATCCCCTCGATCAGCGCGGCGCGGGCGACGGGCACCACGCGGATCAGCCGCAGGCGCATGATCGCCCATCCCAGGATCACGCCGGAGACGGTGAAGAGGAAGGGCATGGGGTTGGCCGGGAAGAAGCCCGGCCGGAGGAAGTGCACCACGTTCCCCACCCATGGAATCGACACCGCCAGCAGCAGCGCCACCTCGCTCTCCCGCCGCCCGCCCGGCAGGCGAAGGGCGCGCCACGCCAGCAGGACGGCGGCGGCGGAGAGGATGAGCCACGACACCGCCATGTGCGCCCAGAACGCGGGCCCGTACTGGATGGCGCTGACCACCCTCCCTTCGAAGCGCGTGATGCCAAATTCGCGAAAGAACCATCCGTGGAGACCGTTGGTCAGCGCGAGCACCAGAGGCACCGCCGCCGCCACCACCACCAGCTGGAACCCCCGGCTGCGCAGCCACCGGTCGCGCCCGGTGTGCACCATCACCACCACGAGCCATGCCACGGGGATCGCTCCCGCGGCCAGGTGGATCACCATGATGAGCCACCAGCGCACCGACGGAACGGTGCTCGACGCGTACAGCGCGAACGCCAGCGACCAGACCGCCGCGCAGATCCCCACCGCGGCCAGTCCGGGCGCGCCGCGTGCCCGCCGGTGCAGGATGGCGTACGCCGCCAGCGTGCCGGACACCACGGCCGACAGCAGGAGAGGAAGAAAGTACGGGTTGTTCTGCCAGTGCATGGCGCGGGGCAAGGCGGAGAAACGACACGGCGGTGCGGAAGACCGTCAGGCCATCATTATAAGCGCTCTGTTCCGATCTTTACAGGATAACGGCACTGCAACAGCGGGCTCACACAGAGACACGGAGCCACAGAGAAAGCTCTTCCTGCCTTTCCTCTGTGTCTCTGTGTGAGGCCATCCCGTAGAAGCCCACCCACGAACAGTCCCCGCCCACACGGGTACAGAGCGCCTCAAGCAGGCTTCACACACGCACCGGTCAGATGCGCACCCTTTTTCTGCTCGTCCAGCTTCTCCCCTTTGCGCTCTCCATCGCCCGCGACCGCCGGCGATGGCTGCTGTGGGGCGCGCCCGTGCGCCGCAGAGCCGCGTTCCACCGGCGCCGCGCGGAGCGGCTCGCGCGCGCCATCCCGCGCGCCGGGCCCACCTTCGTCAAGATCGGCCAGGTGTTTGCCGCCCGGCCAGACGTGGTGCCGGAGCCGTACCTCGGCGCGCTGGGCGACCTCACCGACCGCGTGCCCTGGGTGCCCTTCGCCGAGATCGAGGGCGAGCTGGTGTCCGCGTACGGCGCGCCGGTGGACGAGGTGTTCGAGGAATTCGACCGCGAGCCGATCGCCGCGGGCTCGCTGGGGCAGGTGTACCGCGCCCGCCACCGCGGCGAGGACGTGGTGGTCAAGGTGCTGCGCCCCGGCGTGGAAGCGCTGGTGGAGCACGACGTACGCTTCGTGCGCCGCGTGCTGAACGCGGTCGAGCGCCGCTGGACCCACCCGCAGCTGCGCGGCATACGCGTGGCGCTGGACGAGTTCGAGCGGCGCATCGCGGACGAGATGGACTTCCGCAAGGAAGCCGCGTACGCGCAAGCCATCGGCGAGCGCTTCGCCCGCAACCCGCGCGTGGTGGTGCCGCGCGTGATCGAGGGGATGGTCAGCCGGCGGACGCTGGTGCTGGAGTTCGTGGAAGGGACGCGCGTGGACCGCATCGAGCCGCTGGTGGCCGCCGGGCTCGTGGATCCCTCCGCGCTGGTGGACGCGGTGGTCGAGGCGTACGTGCAGATGATGCTGGTGGACGGCCTCTTCCACGCCGATCCGCACCCCGGCAACCTCCTGGTGCGCGCGGACGGCGCCCTCGTCCTCCTCGACTTCGGGATGGTGATCGAGGTCGATCCGGTCCAGCGCCGCCACCTCGTCCACACCGCCCTCGCCGCGGTCGGCGGCGACGCGGAGCGGGTGGTGGAAGGCTTCTTTGCGCTCGGCATCGTGGAGCCGGGCACCGACCGCGCGACCATCCACCGCCTGGTCGTGCTCCTGCTGGAGATGACCGCGCGCGGCGCCGGCGTCGGCGAGATGCAGCGCGCCCTGGCCGACGAGGTGATGCACCTTCTGCACGACTGGCCGGTGGTGCTCACGGGCGAGATGACGTACTTCGGCCGCGCCGTGGCGCTGATCGAAGGGCTGGGTGCGCGCCACGTACCGGGCTTCAACCCGGTGCGCTACGTGCGGCCCATCCTCATGAAGCACCGCTCCGCCGTCCTGCGCGCCCTCGGCCCCGCCGACGGCGAGGGCCACGACCTCGCATTCGCCCTCGGCCTGCTCGCCCGCGACGTCACCCGCGTGCTCGTGGACGCATCGCGCGGGATCTTTTCCGTGTTCGCCCGCCACCTCCCCGGCCTTGCCGCAGCGGGGCGGCGGCGGGTGGAGGAGGTGCCGGAGGTGGCTGAAGAGAGCTCGGGTGTGGCGGAGAGGACGGTGCTGGCGGAGAAATCGGTGCTGGCCGGCGGTTGAAACCGCTGCAACAACGGCGGGAAGCCTGCCTTCGCGGGCTGGGGGGAGCGGGATCGGTGCGGGGTGGCCAGGGCCGGCGCCGCATTACCGGGGGATGAATCCCCCGGCTGGAACGGCGGGAAGGCGGCTGAAGCCGGCTCGTGAAACGCGGGATTAGACCCCGAGTCCGCGCAGGCGGACTCTGTGTATTTCCAGCGGCGAATTCATTCGCTCCTGGAAGCGGGCCTCCGCGCGGTACCAGCCCACGGGCAGCCACGCGGGGCTGCCCCTACGGGATCGCGTGGGCGCCGCAGGGGTCGAGAAAGGCGGAGGGTGGGCGCGATGGATCGCGCCCCTACAACTGGCGGCGCGTCGGCGATGATCGAAGGCGGATGGTTGTCCCCGAGTCCGCGCAGGCGGACTTTGTGCTTTTGTTGCCGCGAGTTCACTCGCCCCACCAGGCTTCAACGCCCCGCCATCTCCCGCTTCTCGCCCTTTTGCTTCCCCTTGCGGTCCTCCTGGCGCGCCTTGAGCACCACGGCGTCGGCGTCCAGGTGGTCGTCGCCGCAGGAGTGGACGTACTCCTCGTAGGTGCCCAGGAAGTCGCGGATGCCGGCGCGGCTGATCTCCACCACGCGCGTGGCGAGCTGCGCCACGAACCACCGGTCGTGGCTCACCAGGATCAGCGTGCCCTCGTAGCTCTGCAGCCCCGCCACCAGCGCCTCGATCGACTCGAGGTCCAGGTGGTTGGTGGGCTCATCGAGCACCAGGACGTTGGGCTGCTCCAGCGCGATCTTGCTGAACACCAGCCGCGCCGCCTCGCCGCCGGAGAGGGCGCTCAGCCGCTTCTCGCCGTCGTCGCCACTGAAGAGCATCATCCCCAGGTGGCCGCGCACGAAGCCGCGGTCCTTGTCCGGGCAGAAGCCCCACAGCCACTGCTCGGCCGTCCCCTCCTGGTCTTCGAGCTGCTCGTGGTGGTCCTGGGCGAAGTAGCTGCGCTGCGCCTCGTACCCCCACTCCACCCCGCCCTGGTCGGGAGCCAGCTCGCCCATCACGATCTTGAGCAGCGTGGACTTGCCGATCCCGTTGGGCCCCATGATCACCATGCGGTCGCCGCGGCGCACCTCCAGGTCCACGCCGGGGAGGACCTCCTTGTCGCCGAACGACTTGCGCACGCCCTTGATGCGCAGCACTTCCTTGCCGCTCTCCCGCCGCTGGTTGAAGCGGAACTTGGGGTAGCGGCGTGACGAGCCGGGAAGCTCCTCCATCTCCTCCACCTTGCGCTCGATCATCTTGGCCTTGCTCTGCGCCTGCCGGGCCTTGCTCGCCTTGGCCTTGAACTTGTCCACGAACTTCTGGTGATGGGCGATCTCCTTCTGCCGCCCCTCGATCTCCTTCTCCTTCCGCTCCCGGTCCTCCACCTTCTGCTCCAGGAAGTCCGAGTAGTTCCCCCTGTACAGCGTGACCGTCTGGTAGTCCACGTCCAGAATGTAGCTGGCCACGTTGTCCAGAAAGCGGTGATCGTGCGAGATCACGGCGACCGGGCCCTCGAAGTCGTGAAGGAACTTCTCCAGCCAGCGGATGGAGAGGATGTCCAGGTGGTTCGTGGGCTCGTCGAGCAGAAGGACGTCCGGGCTGCCGGCCAGCACCTGCGCCAGGAGCACCCGCAGCTTGAAGCCGCCGGAGAGCGTCGACAGCGGCTGGTCGTGGATCTCGGCGGGAAGGCCGAGCCCCTCCAGGATGACGGCGGCGCGCGCCTCGGCGGTGTAGCCGTCCAGGCGCATGACCGTGTCTTCCAGCTCGCTGAAGCGGTCCGCGTCGAAGTACTCGTGCGCGTTGGCGAGCACCTTTTCCTTCTCCACCATCGCCCGCCACAGCTCCGGGTTCCCCATCAGCGTGACGTTGAGGATCGATTCGCTCTCGTAGAGGAACTGGTCCTGGCGCAGCACGCCCAGCCGGGCCGACCTGGGGATCGAAACGGAGCCCTTGGTGGCATCCGCGTCGCCGCTGAGGATGCTGAGGAGCGTGGTCTTGCCGCACCCGTTGGCGCCCACGATGCCGTAGCGCTCGCCCGGGTTCAGCTGAAAGGCGGCATCCTGGAAGAGGACGCGGTCGCCAAACGATTTTTCGAGGTTGGATACAGAGATCATCCCACAATATAACGGTTATTCCCGATTTTTTGATCCCCCCGCAGGCACGCAAAGCGTCGATGAAGCTGTGCATCGGGCACGTCTGGCACTACCTTGCGCTCCGAGCGTCATCCTGCCGCACTACCCGCCCCCCGGAGCCCTCGCATGACCATCCTGATCGTCCTCGCAGTCGGTGTCCTGATCGCGTTCATGATCGTGGGGATGTACAACCGGCTCGTGAAGCTGCGCGTGACGGCGCAGAACGCGTGGTCGGACATCGACGTGCAGCTCAAGCGGCGCTCGGACCTGGTGCCGAACCTGGTGGAGACGGTGAAGGGGTACGCCGTCCACGAGCGGGGGACGCTGGAGGCCGTGACCGCCGCACGCGCGCGCGCCGTCGCAGCGAGCGGTGCCGGCCCCGCCGAGCGCGCCGCAGCCGAGGCGGCGCTGAGCAGTGCGCTCCAGGGGCTCACCGTCGCCGTGGAGGACTACCCGGAGCTGCAGGCCTCCGCCAACTTCCTCGACCTCCAGACGCAGCTCGCCGAGACCGAGGACAGGATCAGCGACTCGCGCCGCTACTACAACGCCGTGGTGCGCGACCTGAACACCGCCGTGCAGACCTTCCCCTCCAACCTGCTCGCCGGGCCGATGGGCTTCCAGGAGCGCGAGTTCTTTGAGGCCGCCGAGGCCGAGCGCGCAACCCCCGCCGTCCGCTTCTGATGCGCCGCCTGCTCGCGCTCGGGGCGATACTCCTCGCCCTCGGGGCGCCGCTGCACGCGCAGGAGCGCTCGATCCGCATCCGCGACTTCGACGCGCTCCTGACGGTGGGGCGCGACGGGGGGCTGGACGTCACCGAGCGGCTCACCATCGGGTTCACCGGCCAGTGGAAGGGCGTGAACCGCGACGTCCTGCTGCGCCAGGTCACCGGCGAGGGGCGCAAGGAGGTGCTCGATTTGGAGGTCACCTCTGTGACCGACGGCGACGGCAAGCCGATGAACGTGGAAGAGGAGGACCTGGAGGACGGCTGGACGAAGCGCCTGCGCATCTACGTCCCCGGCGCGCGCGACGCGGACCGGCAGATCGTGATCCGCTACCACGTGTCCAACGCCATCCGCTTCTTCTACGAGGGAAGCAAGACGGGGCCGATGGACGAGCTGTACTGGAACGTGACCGGCAGCCAGTGGGACATGCCGATCGACCGCGTGCACGGCCGCGTGGTGCTCCCGGCCGGTGCACAGGCGCGGCAGGTGGCGGTGTACACGGGGCCGGAGGGGACCGAGCTCGCCGGCTCCCACGGCGAGTCGCGCGTGACGGAGAACGGCGTCGAGTTCGCCTCGACGCGCCCGCTGGCGCCGTTCGAGGGAGTGACGGTGGGGGTCGGCTGGCCGCCGGGGTTCGTCACCACGCGCCCCAGCGACTCCGCGCACCGTACCGCGGAGACAGTGCGCCTGTGGCCTCTCGCCCTCCCGCTCCTGGCGTTCGGCCTCAGCTTCCGCGCATGGCGCCGGCGCGGGCGCGATCCGCGGGAAGAGTCGATCGTCGTCCAGTACGACCCGCCCGCCTCCATGCCCCCCGCCGAGGTGGGGACGCTGGTCGACCACACCGCCGAGATGCGCGACATCACCTCCACGCTGGTGGACATGGCGGTGCGCGGCTACATCGGGATCGAGGAGCGGACGGAGAAGAAGCTGATGGGGCTCTTCACCAGCACCGACTACACGTTCTACCGGCGCCGTCCGCGCGACGAGTGGGGCGAGCTGGCGGAGCACGAGCGGCTCTACCTCACCGCGCTCTTCCAGAACGCCGAGGAGTCGGAGGAGAGCTGGGAAGAGCTGCGCGCCGTCGCCCACGCCTCCGGCGACGAGCCGGATCGCCCGCGCCGCGGCCGCGCGCGCGGCGGCAGCGAATCGGTGATGCTTTCCGATCTCTCCGAAAAATTCTACACGTCGCTCCCTGGCATCCGCGACGCGCTGTACGCGAGCCTGGTGGAGCGCGGCTATTACCTGCGCCGGCCGGACAAGGTCAAGAACCTGTGGCTGGGGCTGTCGTTCGTGGTGCTGATCGTATCCGTGTTCGGCGCCTTCATCGCCTTCGACTCGACGCTCTCCTGGGTATCGGCCGGCGCGCTCGCGGCTGGGGGGGTGGTGAGCGCCATCATCGTCTTCATCTTCTCGCGCATCATGCCGGCGCGCACGCCCGAGGGGGCGCGGGCGCGGGAGGCGGCGCTGGGCTTCCGCGAATTCCTGAGCCGCGTGGAGAGCGAGCGCTACCGGCGGATGATCACCTCGCCGGAGATGTTCGAGCGGTACCTTCCCTACGCGATGGCCTTTGGCGTGGAGGGACGCTGGGCGCGTGCCTTCGAGGACATCTACCGCGAGCCGCCGCAGTGGTACCGCGGCACTGGCACCGGGCACTTCCACGCGACCGATTTCTCGTCGCGGATGAGCGCCATGTCCAGCACGGCCGGGAGCACGATGTCGTCCAGCCCCAGCTCGTCCGGTTCCGGCTCGGGGGGCGGCGGGTCGAGTGGCGGGGGGAGCGGCGGCGGGGGCGGCAGCGGCTTCTGAACCGCGCCTCACACAGAGCCACAGAGGGAACTGCAAGAAAAGCGGAGGACTTCGCGGTCAACCTCTGACTTCCAGCGCCGCGCGGATGGCGGACTCGATGGCGCCCTCCACCCAGGCGTGCTTCAGCGACGTATGCTCGCCCGCGAAGTGGACGGGCCCCTCGGGGGTCGGGATGCTGGGATGGAACTGCGTGAGCTGACCCGGCGTGAACACCGCCGCCTCGCCAAACGCGTAGCGGTTGCGAAGCCAGCTCTGCGTCTGCCCCTTTCCGGTGTAGAACACCTCGATGCGCGCGCCGTGGATCGACTGCAGCCCGCGCAGCGCGAATGCATAGCGCTCGTCGTCGGACATGGAGTCCCAGCGCGCCGCGTCGTCCGCCCAGCTGTAGCTGGCGAGCACCACTCCGCCCTCGCTCCCCTCCACCCGGTGCGACGGGTAGTAGATGAAGCGGTTGGGGTTGTCGGTGATGGTGCCGCCGCCGAAGACGTGCGTCGCCTCCTGCTGGCGCGGGCTCTGGTGGCGCAGCTCGGCGTAGAAGGCCTTCTCCCGCCCGGCGATGCGCGTCTCGTCCACCCCCGGATCGGCCCCAGCAGCGCGGACGAGCCCTGCCCCTCGCCGCCGGCCTGGAAGTGCTCGTACAGCCCGGGCCGGATGGCGTCCAGCTCGCGCTTCCACTCCTCCTCGGTGAACTCCCACCAGCGGCGGCTGAACTCCAGCAGCACCTTGGTGGCCGAGTCGTAGTGCAGCTCGATGATGGCGCGGCGCTTCTTGTAGCTGAAGAGCGGGTCCACGATCACGTGGCGCAGGCTGGAGAACGGGATGGTGACGATCGCCACGTCCGCCGTGAACTCCTCAAACACCGGCTTCTTCCCCGTGGACCCGCCGCGGTCCTCGTCGGCCTCCTCGCCCACGCACTTGATCCACACCGCCGGGCCGTCTGGTCCCACGTGCACGCACTGGTTGCAGTCGCGCTCGGGGTGCCAGTACTCCATCTGCACCAGCCGCTGCCCCATGCGGATCTCGTCGCGCAGAAAGGCGAGGAAGGCGTACGGCAGGCGCCAGTTCCCCCCCTCGATCTCCCAGTACGTCGCGTCCGGCCGGATGTCGCTGCGGCCAAGGAAGGTGTGGAAGAAGGAGAGCGGCAGGCGCGACGTCAGGTTCTCAATCGTCCCCACGGCCTCGATCGTCTCGTCGCTGAACCCCGCGTGCTCCTTGAGGAAGCCCCACATGGAGTACGGATCGAAGTCGTAGATCACCCGCGCCCACCCCTCCACCCACTCCGGGAACGGCTTGCGCACTCGCTTCCCGCCCTCGCCAGTCGAGAAGTAGTCACGCACGCAGTCCAGCGCCTCGTTCACGAGCTTTCCGGCCGCCGTCCCCGCCTGCTCCGCCGGCACCCCGAACCCCTCATTGATCTCGCGCGGACCGTTGTTGTAGTCTGCACGCCGCACCTGCTGCCCGTTGGTGCGCAGCCACGCGTTGTTTCGCTGCTTCGGGAAGCGGTAGTCGGGGCTGTCCGGCCCGTTGCGCCACTCGCCGCTCCCATCGAACGGTGGATACACCACGGGCGGCACGCGCACGCCCGGTTGCGGCTCCACCGGGCCCTCTACGTCGATGTTGAAGAAGGGCCGGCGCGGAAGTCCCAGCTTGTCGATGAGCGCGAGCACGAGTGGGTGGAAGTCGGGAAGGCGCATGGCTCCTGCCTCCGCGTACTGCTTTCGGTCGACAAAGGGCGCCCCAAGGTCCGGGCGCCACTGGTCCTGCCGGAATGTCTTGAGCCGCCCGCCGATCCGGTTGCCGTTCGCCTCCACGATGGTGACCTGGTGCCCCGCGTTCTTGAGGAGCCACCCGGCTACCAGCCCCGCGATCCCCGCCCCCACGATCAGCACCTTCTTCGGCGGCCCGCCCTGGGGCAGCCCGCGCTCGATCAGGATCTCGAGGTACTCCTTCACCAGGTCCCGGTCGCCCTCGCCCACCATCAGCAGGGTGCGGGCGAGTTGGACACAGGTCTCCCACCGCGCCTCGTCGCGCGGCGGCGTGTGGGTGTGTTGTGTCATGGGAATCTGCGTGTAAGAAAGGAACGGCCGTCTCACACAAAGACACCAAGGAAACGGAAAGGCAAGAGGAAAGTTCTTCTTATCCGTTCTTGTTGTCCCCTCTGTGGCTCTGTGTGAGGCCAAAGAACGCAGGCGACGCTCAGCCGCCGTCCGCCTCCGCCAGCATCTGCTCCAGCCGCTCGACTAGGCCCCGCACCTCCGCACGGTACTCCCGGTCGTCGTGGAGCCGCTTGGGATCGAGGTGCGCGTTCAGGCGCAGGGTGCCGCCGCGCGCCGCCGACCAGCGGATCGGCGAGGGGACGGCATCCGCGGCCTGCGCCGCGCCGGCGACGACGGAGCGGGCCATGGCGCGGAGCGTCGCCACGCGCTCCGGGAGCGGCTTCGACGAGGTGTCGCGGAATACGGCGGTGCCCATGCGCGGATGGCGGGCGAGGGCGGCGCGCTCCTCCTCGGTCATCTGCGCCAGCGCTTCGCCGCCCTTCGTCATCCAGCTCACGTAGCCGGGGCTCTTCCCCGCGCGCGCCGCGAGCACCGCCTGGGTGTGTCCGAAGCCGTGGTGCGCGCGATAGTACGCCAGGCACGCATCCATCACCGACATCGCCCTGCGCGACTCGTTCTCCGCGATCTGCTGGAGGAAGGCTTCCTCCTCGCTGATGGGCCCCAGGTCGCGCACCGTGACCGTACGCAGGCCGGCGAGCCGGGCGGCGTGCAGGCGGCGCCGCCCGTACACGAGCACGAAGCGCGGCGCGACCGGCGGTCCCACGCGCCGCACGCCGATGGCGCCCGGCACGTCGCCGTCGATGCGGATGGAGCTCGCCAGATCCGCGAGCTCCTCCTCGCTTTCCACCTCGCGCACGTAGGCGCCCTCCTCCTCGATCTGCGCGATTGGGAGCGTCAGGTGATTCTTGGCGCGCGTGGCGCCGTCCACCACCGCCGCCGGGTGCGACGGCGCCATCCCCGCGAGCTGGCTGGACACCTGTGTGAAGGCGGCGCGCTGCTTCGAAAGGTCCAGCGCCGGACGTGGGGCCTTGCTCATGCCGCCACCTCCACCGCCTGCAGCCCGATCCCCATCTGCTCACCGTCGAAACGCGGCACCGCGCCACGCCCCTCGATCCCCACGCGCTCCATCCACTCCGCCGCGACTTCGCGGAAGAGGGGGGCGGCCGGCGTGCTCACCCGGTACAGCCGCTCGTACAGCTCCACCGGCATACGCATCCCGCGCGACGACCCGATCACGCCACGCATTGGAAAGACCGTGCGGAAGACGTCGTCCGGGAAGCAGTCGCGGTAGAAGCGGACGTACTGGTCGCCCTCGGAGGTGCGGCGGTACTGGTTGATGAGGAAGCCCGCGCGGCGCAGCGCCGGGTTGAAGTCGGCGCACACCTGGTCCACCGTGCCGATCAGCTTGAGCACGCCGCTGGCCGAGAAGTCGTCCGGCGTGGCGACTACGGTGTAGCTGTGCGCCGCCGCCAGCGCCACCTGCAGCCAGATCCCGCCCGAGGGCGGCGTGTCGATCAGCACCACATCGATCTCCTCCGGGATCGCCTCGGAGAGGAGCGACGCGACGGAGTGGATCACCCGTCCGCGCCGCGCGTCGTCGCGCGCCATCTCGTACGCCACCAGCTTTTCCGACCCCGGCAGCGTCCACAGCGTCGGAAAGCTTTTCTGCACGGCGGCCTCGGCGATGGTGGAGCGCCCCTCCAGCACGTCCGCAAAGGTGGGCCCATAGCCCGGGTCGGCGTAGTCGGACCCCAGCAGCGCCGCCGTGGCGTTGCACTGCGGGTCCGCGTCGATCACCAGGGTGCGGAGCCCATAGGCCCCGGCCAGCGTGCCGGCCACGTTTACCGTCATGCTGGTCTTGCCCGCACCGCCCTTCTGGACGGTGAAGCAGGTGATGTGTGCCATGTGCGAGGGAGGAGGCGTTGCGGGTGTGAGTGAGGACCGGTCGTAAAGATGCCTTGCTCCGGGCTCCGGAGCAAGGCACCTGTCTTTACCAACCGCGTACGGCCGGGTTTACCCGGTAAATCCCCAGAGTTGCGTTCAGCTCCCCAGCCCGCCCATGAGCCCTGCGAAGATCCCGCCGAAGATGGCGCCGATGATCGCGAACACGACCATGATGATGATGCCCGCGGGAATCGAGGCGATGGCCACCTTGATCATCAGGACGATCAGTTCACCGATCCCGATGTCGATCCCCGTGATGCGAACGCCGCCAGGCGTCGACTGCGTGTTGACGTAGGGCGCGTGCGGTGTGTTGTCCATGGAAGCTCCGGGAGGTGCGATGGGAGAAGAGCGGGAGACCGCCCGCTGGCGGGGTACTACAGGTGAATAAGTACGGGGCAGGGGCGTGTTTACTGTCAACATGAAACCGAGGGCAGGCAGAAGGGCGCTCACAACAAGTACTCTTCACAACGCCGCTGCGCCAGTTCCGTGTGTCCGAGGCGCAGCGGCTTAAGTGACGGCAGTGAGACTCTGGCGCGGCGAAGCAGGTCAGCGGTACTCCAGCTCCCGCCGCGTCCAGACCTTTCCGCCGCGCACCACCCGCGACACCCTGCGGTAGTTCGCCACGTCGGCGAGCGGGTTGGCGTCCAGCACCACCAGGTCGGCAACCTTCCCCCGCTCCACCGTCCCGATGTCGTTCCTCCCCATAGCCCGTGCGCCGTTGCGGGTGCTGGCGACGAGCACGTCCATCGGCGAGAGCCCGGCCTCGGCCATGGCGGCCATCTCGCGGTACACGGAGGGGCCGTGCAGCGTGAGGGGATTGCCGGCGTCGGTGCCCATCACCACCGGAATCCCCGCGGCGTGGACGCGCCGCAGGTTCGCCAGCATCAGCCGGTAGCCCTCCGCGGCGCGGGCCCGGATCGCCGCGTTGTCGCCGCCCGCCGGCGGAAGTGAGTCGGTCAGGAAGGCCTTGGCGCGGGTGGCCGGGTCCACGCACTCCAGCGGAAGTCCCTGCGGGTTGAAGCGCTGCTCCCGCAGCTGAAGGTACCCCTCGCGCACCGTGAGCGTCGGGTTGTACGATGCGCCCGCCTCGCGCGCGAGCCGCAGGAACTCGTCATCGACCGCCACGTCTTCCACCGAGTGCACGAGGAGCTTGGCGCCGGCGCGCAGTGCGTCCTTGGCGGCCCACAGGCTGGTGGCGTGCACGATGAGCGGAATCCCCGCGCGCCGCGCCTCCTCGGCCGCCACGCGGATGCGCGACTTGGATGCGGCGGTGTCCGGCGAATTCGCGCCCACCAGGTACCACACCTTCACCGCGTCGCTCTCCCAGGCAGCGGCCATGCGCGCCCCCGCCCGCGTGGCCGAGTCGGTGGCGGTATGCACGAACTGCCGCTCCGCCGGCAGGTTCACCCAGTGGTCGCGCGTGGAGAGGAGCGGCCCCGCCGCAGCCACGTGCGGCGCCGCGGTCGACCTCTCCGCCCCCTCGCGCAGCGCCCACGTCCACGGGTATCCCCCCACGTCAAACGTCGCCGTCACCCCCGAGCAGAGGTGGCTGCGATAGAACCGCTCCGGGTGCGCCTGCAGCGACGCGATCGTGGAGTCGTACGGGAAGCGCGCGCGCACGTCGAGCGCATCGGGGCGCCCGTCGGCCCACCCGGTCTGCGAGTAGTGCACGTGCCCGTCCACGAGTCCCGGGATGACGTACTTGCCGCGCACGTCCACCCTCCGCGCCCCCGCCGGCACCGCGCACCTCCCCGCGCACACGATCCTCCCGTCCTGCATCACCACCGTCGCGCCGGGCACCGGCCGGCGCCCAGTGCCGTCGATGAGCGTGCCCCCCACCAGCGCGGTTACCGGCCCGCCCGCACTGGAAGCCTGCGCGGAAAGCTGCTCCCTGCCGAAGAGCAGGGCGAGAACGATGGCTGCAGTCCGGAACATCGTGCCCCCGGGTTCCGTGGAATGCGTGTGTGCTGCGATGCCTCTCGCATCATGGGGCGATTGCAACGGCGCAGCAAGGTGGGCAACGGCGGGCAGCCGTCACTGTCACCACGCTGATCGGACCAGCGTGTTGGAAGAAAGGAACAAAGTCTCCCAATGCGGCGAGAGCGGTCGAAGGAGGTTTCCTTTTTCCCAGACCTGTCCTCCGATTCGTGAGGTGTGGGCGTACGCCCAGCGGCCGATCTGGGTACTCGCGGCTACGGAGTAGGCCGCACCGGCAGCATCAAACGCGCTTGCCAGTACGCCCGAGAATGCTTCGTTGCGCGAGAGCCAGTGCTCGAGATGCCCCTCGGCAGCCAAGTGATCCGACTTGCTCCGATTGCAGCCGGCATGCGCGAGAACGAAGTTATGCCCAAGGTCCACGGGGTAGCGAGTCCAGGGTATGAAGTGATCTACCTCCCCCGCGCCGTGCAGAGCAGACCGACAGTAGAAGCAGGTACCATTCTGCACCTCGACGAGAATCGGCTGATACACCGCGAGCGACCCGCGACCCGTCCCGAACAGGAATGCTCCGAGCTCACTACTCTCGCCGAGCGCGGCC
This sequence comes from Longimicrobium sp., assembly GCA_036389135.1. Classification (NCBI taxonomy): domain Bacteria; kingdom Pseudomonadati; phylum Gemmatimonadota; class Longimicrobiia; order Longimicrobiales; family Longimicrobiaceae; genus Longimicrobium; species Longimicrobium sp. The sequence continues at coordinate 124,616 of DASVQP010000027.1, read as the reverse complement.
GTGTTGTAAGTACGCACGTGGCGCAGCCAGACGCCACGTACAAGATCCAGAATCAGCGGGTAGAATGCGCGAAGGCAGAACGCGACGCCCGGCTTGAGCGTGATCTCATTGCCAGTATCGACGTTCTCGTACAGGAACGAAAGGCGCTCGTTACCGACGGTCTGCAGCCTCCAGAGTGGCATCTCGCGAACGACTTGATCGACCTCGCGCACCAGCCGCTCCCATTCGCTTCTGCGCCTGCGGTACCGCACCAGCGATGTGCCGCAACTCTCCTGCGCTTGAAGGATCTTGACGAGGATGGCCGCCTGCCGTCCTGTATTCTGCCTCAGGACAAGAGCGGTACCCGTCCCGCCCGCGGGAAACGGGAGGGCCTGGCGCCAGTACAACTCGATGATCTCCTCCGCGATCTCCCGTGTTCCGAGACGGAGCTCCCCGCCCGAGTCGTTGCCATGTAGCACCGCGAGATCGGCGATGGCGTGCAACAACGCGAACTTGTAAGTCGCGACGAAGCTACCGTCATTCAACAGCCGTTGGAGCTGCTGCAGAAAGTGGATCTGCTGCTCCGGCGGTACGGCGGGGTTCATGGTTGCTGCCAGTACGCGGCATGTGCCGGAATAACCCAACGAATCCCGCCTCTGGGATCGGGGACGTCGCCTGAGTACCGCGGGATGAGGTGGATGTGACCGTGTGCGATTGTCTGGCCCGCGGCACCGCCATCATTCACTCCAATCGTAAAACCATTCGGAGCAAACTCAGCCATAAGCGCGCTCCGGACCGTTTGGACAAGCTCCCATAGTGAGGCGAGCTCAGCGGGCGTGGCATCGAACACGCTGTGGAAATGCCGGTGTGGAACCACAAGCGTGTGTCCTGGAGAAACCGGAAAGCGATCTCTGAACGCAAGCGCATGCTGGTTCCGAAGCAGGACAACCGGCTCCGTGATGCCACAGAACGGGCATGCAAGCTCCTGTGCCGTCAACGTCCGATCTCGCCTAAGTGCTTGGTTGCTCAAAAGGGGCGCCGTCATGCGCGAATTCAAGGTGCACGAGACCGCAGTGATCAGACAAGGTGCTGCAGCGCTGCATTCAGGCTCTGCTTAACTCCCACGCTGAGTCCGCATGAAAAACGCTCTGGATTCTCAAGTCGCAGTCACTGTTCTCAGCAACTCGCCGCAAACACTATCCGCGCTACGAACACTCACGGATTGGGCGGATGACTTATACCTTGCTTACGCCTGGGCGTCATCGGACCGTGGGCGCGCCGCGCATTGGGAAATACTCCCGATGCGGAAGATCAGAAAGGCTGTCATTGGAGTTCACTTCGCGCAAACGGAACCGTTCGCACTTGCGGCTCTGGCAAAGCAGCGCGGTATCCTCAGAGTAGTCGAAGACACCGCGGGAGTTTATCACCCGAAGGTAATCGTTGGAGCGAAGGGGGATGACGCGATCGCCCTCCTCGGGTCCAGCAATTTCACCCCAGGTGGCTTTGCAGGCAACACGGAGTTGAACGTGCTGCTGGAGGGGGCTCGTGAGCACCCAGCACTGTCCGAGATCATCAAGTTCATCGAAGCGCTCTGGAGCGGGCCACGGAGCTTCGTCCCCGACGCGGATTGGCTCGCGCTCTATACAACTGCGTATAAGCAGCGGCCCCACCCACGGCCCGTTCCCCGGCCTGCCTCATGGACACCGATCGTTACTCGACAACGAGACCTAAACGTTCCTTGGCCAGAATACTACGCGTTGATCAAAGCCCAAGATGAGCGGATACTCGCAAACCACGCTCAAATCCATGTATTCGATCACCCACTTGGCTCTTACCTACAGGAAGCGGAAGAGTCCCGGCGCCACTTCGCGAAGTACCCAATATTCAGGATGATGCCCCCTGACGCGAGAAAGCATGTCGCCGGCTTCGGACGATCTTCGAGTGGGTACTTCGGGCGAATGGCCGTTGCTGGGAAGTTCGTAGGTCTCGTAAGCACGAACCCGCAAGCACTAGGTGAATTTCTAGACCCGATCCCGCTGTCCGGACAAATTTCACTTGAGCAGGTACAAAGCTGCTTGGTCGGGCTTACTGGGTTGTTCGGAGTCGACCTTGGTGCCGCGTCTAGGCTCCTTTGCATGAAGCGGCAAGACACGTTCATTACGTACAATAATGCGAATCGTCCTCGTATTCGCGCAATCTTCGGACACGCCGAGCGGACCATTGCAGGATACCTCGACTTGCACGAGCGGATATGGCGCTTCGGGTGGATACACACGAGCGAACCTGAAAGTGCGGACGAGCGGCGTGTCTGGCACGCGCGTGTCGCATTGCTCGACGCCCTCGTGTACGAGGCGACATCTACCACGAGTGCACCGCCGGGATTTCCAACAGCCAGATAGGCGACCCGGCAGTGGTGGCTGATCCGACCGAACCAGATCGGAGCCGCCATACCTTCACTCCGCCGCTCCCCCTGCCGGCTCGCCCACCGGCTCCCGCAGCCGGTGCACCTCCTCGCCGCGGCCGAGGTTCCGGGCGATGACGGCGAAGGCGATGGCGGCGGCCAGGAGGTAGAGCGCGGCTTCGGTGTAGGCGCCGAAGAGCAGGCGGCCGACGCCGAAGAGGGTGGCGTAAACGCTCACCACGCCCGCGACCCAGTTGGCCAACCCCAGCGCGCCCTCGGCCACGGGCTCGCCGGGGAAGCCGGCGAGGGCCTGCACCGGGCGCCACCCGCGGCCGCCGGGGCGCACGCGGCGGTAGAAGTCCACCAGCTTCGCCTCGTCGGTGGGGGCGGTCAGAAAGGTGACGGACACCCAGACGATCGTGGTGATGACCGTCGTGGCGAGCATCAGGTGTGCGCCCTCCAGCGGGTCCACGGGGTCGTAGATGCCCAGGCCGGTGAGCGCGGCGAAGGAGACCAGCGCGGCGATCATGGCGCTGATCTCCGACCACGCGTTGATGCGCCACCAGTACCAGCGAAAGATGTACACCAGCCCCGTCCCCGCCCCCAGTGCGATCATGATGCGCCACGCGCCCTCGATGGAGCCCACCCAGTACAGGATGTAGGTGACGCCGGAGCCCATGATGAAGGTCACCACGGTGGCGAGGCGGGAGAGCGCGATCACCTTCCGCTGCTCGGCGTGCGGGTTCACGAAGCGGAGATACAGGTCGTTGATCAGGTACGACGCGCCCCAGTTGAGCTGCGTGGCAATGGTGGACATGTACGCCGCCGCGAACGCCGCGATCATCAGCCCGCGGAAGCCGGTGGGGAGCAGGTCCACGACGGCGCGGATGTAGCCAGTGGCGGGGTCTTCGAGGTCCGGGTAGAGCACCACCACGCAGAGCGCGGTCAGGATCCACGGCCAGGGGCGGATGGCGTAGTGGGCGATGTTGAACCAGAGCGTCGCCAGCATCCCGTCGCGCTCGGTGCGGGCGCTGAAGATGCGCTGCGCGATGTACCCGCCCCCGCCCGGCTCCGCGCTGGGATACGAGGTCGCCCACCACTGCACGGAGAGGTACGCCAGGAAGGCGGTGAGCGGCATCCACGCCGCGTCGCTGCGCGGGAAGAAGGAGAGCGCGGCATCGGCCGAGCCGTAATGCTCCGGAAGGCGCGCGACGAGCGTGTCGATGCCGCCGACGGCGTTCACGGCAAAGATCGCCAGGATGATGGACCCGCCCATCGCGATCCCGAACTGCACGAAGTCCGTCACCAGCACGCCCCAGAGCCCGGAGAGCACCGAGTACGCCATCGTCACCACGAACATCACCACCAGCGCCTGCACCGGCGCGATCCCCAGCGTCACGCCCAGGATCTTGAGCATGGCCAGGTTCACCCAGCCGATGATGATCAGGTTGATGGGGAGCGCCATGTACAGCGCGCGGAAGACGCGCAGGATGGCCGCCGGCTTGCCGCTGTAGCGCAGCTCGGTGAACTCCACGTCGGTCATCACCCCCGCGCGCCGCCAGAGCCGGGCGTAAAAGAACACGGTGAGCATTCCGCTCATCACCATGTTCCACCAGAGCCAGTTCCCGGCGATCCCGTTCGTCGCCACCATCCCGGTGACCGCCAGCGGCGTGTCGGCGGCAAAGGTGGTGGCCACCATCGACGTGCCCGCGAGCCACCAGGGCACGGAGCGGCCGGAGACGAAGTACTCCGACACGCTCTTCCCCGCGCGGCGCGTGTAGGCGAGGCCGATGGCCGCGGAAAGGACGAAGTACGCGGCCACGATCAGCCAGTCGACGAGGGCGAGCTTCATCGGGTGTGCTCCAGGGGGGCGGGCGGGGCGTGGGTGAGGATGCTGATTCTAGCGGGCGGATATCGAGGTGGCAAAGAGAATCGTGCGGAACGGCATCACACAGAGGCCACGGAGGGAACCGCAAGGGCACGGAGGGCGGCGGCGGCGGGTCCCTTGTGGCGGCGAGCAGCTTCGTCCTACACTGATCCGCTCCCGGATTTCCGTTGCCATCCTCCCCACGCGAAGCTGCATGGTGAAGAAACCCCGTCGCAGTGCGTTCGTGCTTGCCCTGTTCGGCTTGATGGGCGCGGGCGCGTGCCGAACCGCCCCGGTCGTCGCGCCGGCGCCTGTGGGCGCGCCGGTCGCGCACCGCATCATCCCGGCGCCCGCGTCGGTCGTGCTGGCGGAGGCGGATTCGTTCGCCATCACGGCGGCCACGGGGATTCGCGTGGAGGCGGGGGCGGAGGCGGTCGGTGCGCAGCTCGCGGAGATGCTGCGCACGCCGACGGGGTTTCCGGTGCCGGTTTCGGCCTCGGGCGGGAGCATTTCGCTGAGTCTGACGGCGGGGGCGGCGCTGGGGGAGGAGGGTTATGAGCTCCGCATCACACGCGACTCCGTGGCGCTGGTCGCACATCGCGCGGCGGGGCTGTTCCGCGGGGTGCAGACGCTCCGGCAGATGCTGCCGCCGCGCATCGAGGCGGAGGAGAGCGTGCAGTCCCGGCGACCGTGGAAGATTCCCGCCGGCGTGATCCGGGACCGGCCGCGCTTCGCCTGGCGCGGGGCGATGCTGGACGTGGCGCGCCACTTCTTCACGGTGCACGAGGTGAAGCAGTACATCGACGCCATCGCGCTCTACAAGATCAACGTCCTCCACCTGCACCTGAGCGACGACCAGGGGTGGCGGATCGAGATCGCGTCGCGGCCGCGGCTGGCGGAGGTCGGCGGGAGCACGCAGGTGGGCGGAGGGCCCGGCGGCTTCTACACGCAGCGCGAGTACTCGGAGATCGTGCGCTACGCGGCGGAGCGCCACATCACCATCGTCCCCGAGATCGACCTGCCGGGGCACACCAACGCGGCCCTCGTCGCCTACCCCGAGCTGAGCTGCGGGAAGCAGGCGCCCGCCCCCTACACCGGGATCCGGGTCGGCTTCAGCGCGTTGTGTGCCGATCAAGAGGAGACCTACCGGCTGGTGGACGACGTCGTGCGCGAGCTCGCCGCCATCACGCCCGGACCGTACATCCACGTGGGCGGCGACGAGGTGGAGGCGCTCACGCCGGCGGACTACGCGCGCTTCATCGAGCGCGTCCAGGAGATCGTTGGGCGGCACGGCAAGCGGATGGTCGGGTGGGAGGAGGTCGCAAAGGCGCGCCTTCGTCCCACAACGCTCGTGCAGCAGTGGCGAAGCGACTCGGCGGCGGTGGCCGCGGTGCGGCAGGGGGCGAAGCTGATCCTGTCGCCTTCGAGCCGCGCGTACCTGGACATGCGCTACACGCGCGAGACGATGCTGGGGCTCAACTGGGCCGGCTTCGTGGAGGTACGGCACGCCTACGAATGGGATCCCGCATCCTTTCTCTCCGGCGTCACGGAAGCGAACGTGATCGGCGTGGAGGCGCCGATGTGGAGCGAAACGGTGAAGAACATGACGGCGCTCCAGTTCATGGCCTTCCCACGCCTCCCCGCCATCGCCGAGATCGGCTGGAGCCCGGCGGCGGCCAAGGACTGGGAGAGCTTCCGCGTACGCCTCGCCGCGCAGGCGCCGCGCTGGGAGATGATGGGCGTCAACTTCCACCGCTCGCCGCAGATCCCGTGGCCGTGAGGAACAACAACGCTCACACAGAGACACAGAGGAAACAGCAAGGAGAACGGAGAGTTCGGTGTGTGCCTCCGTGTCCTCTCTGTTTCCTCCGCGGCTCTGTGTGAGATTGCCGTTTAGCGAACCTTAGAACTGTTATGATCCTGTCGCTCCTGATACCGCTCGCGCTGGCGGACACGGTAACGCACATCCGGATCAACCAGGTGGGCTACCTGCCGGATGCGCCCAAGGTGGCGGTGGTGTGCTCGCTGCAGCCGCGGGAGGTGCGCACGTTCACGCTGACGGACGAGCGTGGCCGGCGGGTGTTCGGGCCGGCGCGGGCGCGGGCGGCGGGAGCGTTCGGCGCATGCAGGAGCACGCACCGGCTCGATTTTTCGGCGTTGCGGCGCGAGGGGATTTACCGGGTAAGTGCGGGCGGGGCGACGTCGCGGCCGGTGCGCGTGTCGCGGGCGGCGTACGCGGGCGCGGCGGACACGCTGCTGATGTACATGCGCCAGCAGCGCTCCGGCTTCAACCCGCTCTTCCGCGACTCCGTTCACCACCGCACGGACGGAAAGCTGGTCGATCATCCCACGCGCGCCGGCGAGTTCGTGCCGGTGGCGGGCGGGTGGGCGGATGCGGCGGACTACCTGCAGTACGTCACCACCTCCGCCAACGCCGCTTTCGTGATGCTGATGGCGTACCGCGACCACCCCGCCGCCTTCGCCGATTCGGTGCTGGCGAACGGGCTCCCGGGGCGCAACGGCATCGCGGACGTGCTGGACGAGGCGCGGCACGGGCTGGAGTGGCTGGTGCGCATGTTCCCCGAGGACAGCCTCATGCTGAACCAGTTGGGGGACGACCGCGACCACGCCTTCCTCGACCTGCCGCCCACCGACTCGTCCAACTACGGGTGGGGGAAGGGGAGCTTCCGCCCCGCGTACCCGTGCACGGGGCGCCCGCAGGGGCTGCTGCGCTACCGCAACCGCGCCAACGGCTACGCATCCACCGCCGGGAAGTACGCGTCGGCGATGGCGCTGGGGGCGCGGCTGCTGGCCTCGCACGACCGCGCCTTCGCGCTCACCCTGCGCACGAAGGCGCTCGCGGCGTACGAGCTGGGGCGCAGGTATCCGGGCGCCTGCCAGACCGCCCCGGCCGGCGCGCCCTACTTCTACGAAGAGCACAACTGGGTAGACGACATGGAGCTGGGCGCCGCCGAGCTCCACGCGCTGACCGGCGAGCAGCGCTACCTGGGCGAGGCGGTGATGTACGCGCGGCAGGAGCCCGTCACGCCGTGGATGGGAGCGGACACGGCGCGCCACTACCAGTGGTACCCGTGGCACAACAGCGGCCATTACGAGCTCTGGCGCCAGGGCGCGCGCGCGGAGAAGGAGCGGATGATCGCCTACTACCGCGAGGGGCTGGAGCGCGTAGTGGGTCGGGCGGAGAACGGCTTCCGCGTCGGCATCCCCTTCATCTGGTGCTCCAACAACCTGATGGCCTCGTTCGCCACGCAGGCGTATCTGTACCGGCAGATGAGCGGCGACGAGCGCTTTCGCGAGTACGAGCAGGCGGCGCTGGACTGGCTCTTCGGCACCAACCCGTGGGGCACGTCGATGGTCATCGGGTACCCGGCGGCCGGCGTGTCCCCGCGCCACCCGCACTCGGTGGTGGCGCACCAGATGGGCGTCCGGACGCAACTGGGCGGCCTGGTGGACGGGCCGGTGTACGGCTCCATCTTCCGCAACCTCCAGTACATCCGCCTTCACGATCCGGACGAGTTCGCCGCGTTCAACACCAGCGACGTGGTGTACCACGACGACTTCGGCGACTACTCCACCAACGAGCCGATCATGGACGGCACCGCGAACCTGACCTACCTCCTCGCGGCGATGGCGTCCGGCTCGCGCCCCGCGGCCCGGTAGCATGCGCCGCTCGCTGAAGCCGCTCGCATTCGTGCTCCTGTTTGCGGGCGCGGCGGTCCCGCCCTCGTGCTCGCCCGAGCGCGGCGAGTTGCGCATCGTGGTGATCAGCGACCTGAACAGCAGCTACGGATCGACCGAGTACGAGCCGCAGGTGCACCAGGCCGTGCGCATGATCCGTGAGGTCTGGCGACCGGACCTGGTGCTCGCGGCCGGCGACCTGATCGCGGGGCAGAAGCCGTCGCTGCCGGACGACAGCGTGCGCGCGATGTGGGCGGCCTTCGACTCCGCCGTCGCAAGGCCGCTGCGGGACGCGCGGATTCCGTTCGGCTTCACGCTGGGCAACCACGACGGCTCGGCGCACCCCGCGCACCGCCGCGACCGCGCGTTCGCCGTCGAGCACTGGAAGGCGCGCCGCACGGGCGTGGCGTTCGTGGACAGCACGCACTTCCCGCTGTACTACAGCTTCCGGCAGGGTGATGTCTTCGTGCTGGTGTGGGACGCATCGTTCGCGGGCACGGTGGGGGAGCTGCCGATGATGCGGTGGGTGCGCGAGCAGCTCGCCGCTCACCCGGCCCGCACCGCGCGCCATCGCCTGGTGCTCGGCCATCTCCCCCTCTACGCCGTCGCGGAGGGCCGCAACCGCCCCGGCGAGGTGCTCCAGGAGCCCGACTCGCTGCGCCGCATCCTGGAGCACCACGGCGTGCACACCTACATCAGCGGCCATCACCACGCCTATTATCCCGGACGACGCGGCGCGCTCGAGCTGCTGCACACCGGCGCCCTCGGCCAGGGGCCGCGCCCCCTGCTCGGCACTTCGGCGCCGCCCCGGCAGACGATCACCATCCTGGACTTTCGTGGGGATTCGGTGGCCTACACCACCTACGCCTTCGACGGAAGCGGCCTCACCCCCGTCCAGCTCCGCGACCTGCCGCCCATCATCCGCGGCATCAACGGCACCATTGTGCGCCGCGACCTGCCAGAAGGCCCACCATGAGAGAACACCATCACACAGAGAACACAGAGGGAACCGCAAGGCGCAGAGGAAACCCCTTTCCCTTGTCCTTTCTTCGCCCCTCTGTGTCTCTGTGTGAGGCCAGCCGTCCCCATGGAGATGTTATGAACCGAGTCTTCTTCGCCGCGATCGTCGCGCTGTCCGCGTGCGCACCCTCGCCGGCCCCGACGCGCGAGAAGCCCGCCGCGGCTCCTCCACGGGCTGCGGCGCCGCGGCCCGCCCCGCGCCCCGCGCTCGTGGCGCCGGCAGACGTGGGGATGAGCGAGCGGCTGATCCCGTCGCTCGATTCAATCCTGGAAGCGGCCATCGCGGACCGCGCCTCGCCGGGAGCGGCCATCGCCGTGGGGCGGAGCGGGCGGGTCGTGGCGAGCAAGGGGTACGGGCGCACGGACTGGGCGCAGGGCGCGCCCGCCGTCACCGACAGCACGCTGTACGACCTCGCCTCCCTGACGAAAGTGGTCGCCACCACGACGGCGGCGATGATCCTGGAAGAGGAGGGGCGGCTGGACCTCGACCGCGCCGTCGCCCACTACCTACCCCACTTCGACGCGGCCGACAAGGCGGCGATCACCCCGCGCATGCTCCTCGTCCACAACAGCGGGATGAGGGCGTACCACGTGCTGTACCGCGAGGCGAAGGGGCGCGACGAGTACCTCAAGGCGATCAACGCCCGCCCGCTGGCGCACCCGCCGGGCACGCATACCGAGTACATCGATTGGAACCTGATCGTCCTCCAGCTCGTGATCGAGCGCGTGACGGGCGAGCCGCTGGACGGGTTCCTTCGCAGGCGCGTATTCGAGCCGCTGGGGATGCGCGAGACGCGGTTCAATCCGCCGGAATCGCTCCGCCCCCGCATCGCGCCGACGGAGGTGCAGGCGTTTCGTGGCGGGCAGGTGTGGGGGGTGGTGCACGATGAGAACGCCTGGTCGCTGGGCGGCGTGGCGGGGCACGCGGGGCTCTTCTCCAGCGCGCGCGATCTGGCCGTCTTCGCCGCCATGATGCTGAACGGCGGCGAGTACGGTGGCGTGCGCATCCTGCGCCCCGAGACGATCTCGCGCTGGACTCGGCGCCAGAACCCCGGAACATCCAGCCGCGCGCTGGGCTGGGACACCCCGTACCCGGGTTCGAGCGCGGGCCGTTACTTCTCCCCGACCTCGTTTGGCCACACGGGCTTCACCGGCACCTCCATCTGGATGGACCCCGTGAACGGCGTCTTCGTGGTGCTGCTGACGAACCGCATCAACCCCACCCGCGACAACCCGAAGCTGGGGCCGCTGCGCACCGCCGTCGCTGATGCCGTGCAGCGTTCCGTGCTGGGCAATCCGCCGCGGAACCGCGACGCGGGGCGCCAATGACGCCCCGCGCCACGACGATGATCCGCGACATGCTGAAGGCCCTTTCGAAGGCGGCGGCCCTGGGAGGCGCCATCGCCGCGCCCGCCGCCGCCGAGGCGCAGACGCCGGACCGGCTACGGACGGACTGGGCGTACCTGGAGCGCTTCCGCGCGGAGAACGCCGCGCTCGGGCCGCCGCAAAGGGGTGAGGAGCGCGTCGTCTTCATGGGCAACTCAATCGTGGAGGGATGGGCTCCCCACTTCGCCGCGATGTTCCCGCGGAAGCCGTACGTAGCGCGCGGCATCAGCGGCCAGACGTCTCCGCAGATGCTGGTGCGCTTCCGCCAGGACGTGATCGCGCTGAAGCCGAAGGTGGTGGTGATACTCGCGGGGACCAACGACATCGCGGGGAACACCGGCCCGGCCACGCTGGAGATGATCCAGGACAACATCGCGTCCATGACCGAGCTGGCGCAGGCGAACGGCATCCGGGTGGTCCTCGCGTCCGTACTGCCGGCCTTCCGCTACCGGTGGAGGCCCGATCTGGAGCCGGCGCCCCTAATCGTCGCGCTGAACGCCTGGATCAGGGACTACGCGGTGAGCCACGGCGCGGTGTACCTGGACTTCCACTCGGCGATGGCGGACGAGCGGCAGGGTCTGCGCGGCGACCTCTCCGCCGACGGCGTGCACCCGCACGAGGCCGGCTACCGCGTGATGGCGCCGCTCGCGGAGCAGGCGATCGCGCAGGCGCTTCGTCGGCGGCGGCGATGACGTCCAGCGGAGGCCAGGGGCGCGAAGCGGGCTGCGACTATGCGCAGGCTACTTCTTCTCCCGCCCCACCTCGCCTCCGCACTCAGGTTGATGCTCTCAGATGCGCCGCGCGGATACGCCCTCAGAGTCGCCGGGCCGCATCCAGGTCCTCGTGCTCGAACGCGCTGACCATCCGGTCGATCTCGGCTTCGCGGATGCCGATTCGCGCCGCCTCCTGCCTCCATCCGGCGACTACCCCGCCCACTTCCCTGGCGATCGCTTTCGCATCCCCCAGCTTCAGCCCGAAGCTCCTGGCGACGGCGAGCGCGAGATCGAGTGAGGCGCTCAGGTCTTCATCATCACCGATGGCGGTCTGCAGGATTCGCGGCCGCAGGTCGGTCGGGGTGGGGTTCACGTCGTACGCTGGGGAAAGGCGCCACCCTGAGCTGCCCTCCCACAGGAACCCGTGGTTTCGCAGGTGGTCGTCGGTGTTGGAGATCAGGACCCCGAAGACGATCCGCCGCCACAAATCCTTCAGGTCGGTCGCGGCGGCGGCCCCATAGGCGCGCAGCGCATCGGCGATCTCGAGGTAAGAATGGGTTTCTCCATCCTTTGCGCCGAGCATGCTCATCGCGGAAAGGAAGGGAATGCGTTCCCGTCCCCTGCGGTCGAAGCGCCTCAGAAGCAGGACGTGACGATCGACGACGGTTTCGATCCGCCAGTCCGAAACCGGTATCCCCGCCTTCCGCGCGAGCGCGAGGGCGACGGCCTCCCAGCGCACCACGTTGTATTCGTAGTAGAGCGCGGGAAACTTCGCGATCAGCAGGTCGCCGCCCTGGTCTCGCACCGATGCCTTGGGCCAGGCACCGCCGAGCGAGCCACCCGTAGCCAGCAGGAGGCGCAGGTCTTCGGCGATTCCTCGTCCGCCAGCACGCGGTCCGTCGCGGCCAGAAGCCGTGGAAGGTATACCATGGGAGGCACGGAAACCCCCTCGCTCGTCGCCAGGAACGGCCCGCCCTCGGCCGCCGTCAAGCGGAGCGCACCCTGCCGCACCTCGTCCGAAACTCCCAGCAGGTAGTCGATGGCGAAGAGCGTGCGGGGCGCCCGGCCTTCCTCTCGGGCGAGCCGCCGTTCCGCCCGCGCGACCAGGCTCCTCCCCCACCGGTCGGGCGAGCAGTCGTCCAGCGCACCAAAGAGGGGACGCCCGCCGCCCGTGTGGAACGCACCGCCACCCAGCGGAAGCGCCGGGTCCAGTGCGAAGCCGTCCGCGAGCCATTCGTCGTCGTACTGGAAGCTCGCGGCCTCACGGCCCTTCCCCGCGGAAGTCCAGAGTCGGCCCACTCGCCGGGTTTCGCCCCGCACGTCGGCGTACACGAGGGCGCGGGGCTCGCTCATGGTTCCTTCGATGTGCGCTTGCGGGGCGTGCTGTAAATCCGCGAAGGGAGCGCCGCCTCTTCCAGCCCCTGCCCCACCGGGTCGCGGCTGATGTCGGCGAGCGAGCCGAGCGGTTCGTGCAGCCCGAGGACGAAGAGCGCGGTCGCGTAGATCCCCATCGACACCGAGGGGTCTCCCTGCTCCATGCGCAGGAGCGTGGGACGGCTGACCATCACACGCTCCGCCATGACGGCGGTGGGGATACGGCGGCGCAGCCGGGCGGCGCGCAGGTCGTTGCCGAGCTTGCGCAGCGCCCGCTTCACGGGGAGCGGCATCGGCGGAGTCGTTCTAGGCATGATGGTACGTTAAATACTTTTGCGTTGTATGCAACGGAGCCAGTTATATGTTGCTCTCAATCGCCGTGCGCGTCGTTCGGTGCTCAGTCGTATCTATTCGACCCGGCCGTGGCCGATGTACCGCATGCCGTACGCGGCTTCGCGCGTTATCTTCTCCCCAACTCGCCCGCACCGCCCCCAGATCGTGACCAGGAGCTTTCCGATGCGCAGTATCCAGAGTTCCCCCGCCCGCGCCGCCTGGCTGCTGGGTGCGCTCGCGCTGGCACCGCTCCCCGCCGCGGCGCAGGGCGGGCCCGCGGATGCCGACATCCAGCGGCGTGTGGATGCGGTGACGCCCAAGGTGGTGGCGTGGCGGCGCGACATCCACCAGAACCCGGAGCTGGGGAACCGTGAGGTGCGCACCGCCCGCCTCGTCGCCGAGCACCTGCGCGGCCTGGGGATGGAGGTGCAGACGGGTGTAGCGCACACCGGCGTCGTGGGGGTGCTCAAGGGCGGCCGGCCGGGGCCCGTGGTGGCGCTGCGGGCGGACATGGACGCGCTGCCGGTCACGGAGCAGGTGGACCTCCCCTTTGCGTCGAAGGCGAGGGCGGAATACAACGGGCAGCAGGTGGGGGTGATGCACGCCTGCGGGCACGACAACCACGTCGCCATCCTGATGGGCGCCGCGGAGGTGCTGGCCGGAATGCGCGCGCAGCTCCCGGGCACGGTAAAGTTCATCTTCCAGCCCGCCGAGGAGGGTCCGCCCGCCGGCGAGGAGGGCGGCGCGAAGATGATGGTGAAGGAGGGCGTGCTGGAGAACCCGAAGCCAGAGGCCATCTTCGGGCTGCACGTGGGCGTCATCCCGGCGCCGGTGGGCACCATCTCGTACCGCCCGCGCGGCGCCATGGCCGCCGCGGACAACCTGCGCATCATCGTGCGCGGCCGGCAGACGCACGGCGCGGTGCCGTGGAGCGGCGTGGACCCCATCGTCATCAGCGCGCAGATCGTCCAGGGGCTGCAGACCATCGCCAGCCGCCAGACCAACCTGACCACCGCGCCGATCGTGGTGACCATCGGGAGCATCAACGGCGGGGTGCGCGGCAACATCATCCCCGACTCGGTGGTGATGGTGGGCACCATCCGCACGCTCGACAAGGACATGCAGACCGACGTGCACGACCGCATCCGCCGCACCGCCGAGATGATCGCGCAGAGCGCCGGCGCCACCGCGCAGGTGGTGATCGACAAGGGCGTGGCGCCGCTCACCTTCAACGATCCCGCCCTCACCGAGCGGATGCTCCCCACGCTCCAGCGCGTCGGCGGCGCGGAGCGCGTGCAGCTGGTGCCGCCCACCATGGGCGCGGAGGACTTCTCCGAGTTCCAGGCGCGGGTGCCGGGGCTCTTCGTCTTCCTGGGAGTGGTCCCCGCCGGACAGGACCTTTCCAAGGTTGCGCCGAACCACTCGCCCTTCTTCTTCGCGGACGAGGGCGCGCTCCCCGTGGGCGTGCGCGCCATGACGCAGCTGGCGGTGGACTACCTGGCCCGCCCGGCCACCCGCCGCTGACCACGATGAGATTCTTGAGCTCGACGCGCGGGGCCGCGTCCGCGCGTGCGCTCGCCGTCGTCCTGGTGCCGCTCTCGCTCTTTGCGTGCGCGCGGCGGCAGGCGGTCACAGGCGGGTTCCGCGCGGGCGCGGACACGGGCGAGCTCACGCGGCTGCACGAGCGCTACCGGGTGGGCGCAATCGGCACGCGCGAGTTCACGCACCGGGAGCTGTGGACCGCGCTGGGCCCGCTGGTCGATGCGGCGGGCGGTCCGGAGCGCGATGAGGCCGGCCGCTCGGCCGAGGGGCGCCCGATCTACCGCGTGCGCTACGGCGCGGGCCCCACGCGCGTCCTGCTCTGGTCGCAGATGCACGGCAACGAGTCCACCGCCACGATGGCGCTCGCGGACCTCTTCCGCTTCCTCGCCGAAGCGCCGGACGATCCGCGTGCACGGCGCCTGGCGGAGCGGCTGACCATCGAGGCCGTCCCCATGCTCAACCCGGACGGAGCCGAGCGCTTCCAGCGGCGCAACGCGATGGGGATCGACATCAACCGTGACGCGCGGGCGCAGGCCACTCCCGAAGGGCGGCTCCTGCGCGCGGTGCACGAGCGGTTCCGCCCCCACTTCGGCTTCAACCTGCACGACCAGGACATCCGCGCCCGTGTCGGCACGAGCGACCGGCTGGCGGCCATCGCGCTGCTCGCGCCGCCGTTCTCCCCGTCGCGCGAGGACAACGCCGTGCGCATGCGGGCGAAGCGCGTGGCCGCGGTGGTGCGCATGGCCGCCGAGCCGCTGGTCGCCGGCCACGTCGCGCGCTACGACGACACCTTCAACCCGCGCGCCTTCGGCGACCTGATGCAGAGCTGGGGGACGAGCACGGTGCTCATCGAGTCGGGCGGCTGGCGGAACGATCCCGAGAAGCAGTACCTGCGCAGGGTGAACTTCGTGGCGCTCCTGACCGCGCTCGACGCCATCGCCACCGAGGCGTACGCCGCCGCCGACCCCGCGCGCTACGAGGAGCTGCCCGAGAACGGCAGGTCCGTCAACGACCTGCTCGTGCGCGGCTCAACGGTGGTGGTGCCCGGGCTGGAGCCCTACCGCGCCGACGTGACGATCAACTTCGCCGATCCGCTGGCGCGCCGAGGCGGGCGCATCGTGGAGGTCGGCGACCTGGCTGAGTCCGCCGCCCGCGACACCATCGACGCGACGGGTCTCTTCCTGCACCCGGGCCCCGAGGCGCTCGCGCCGGACGTCCCCGGCCGTCCGGCACTGACGGTGGACCGCCCCGCATCGTTCGTGCTCCGCCGCGGCCGCGATGCCGCCAGCGAGGTGGTGTGGAGGATGGAGGCGGACACGTCCCGCAGAACTCCACCCCCGGTCCCGTAACGGACCCGCGCCGATCCTCAAGCCAAGGGATACCATGCCTAAGCCCGCCGCCCTGCTCGCCCTCCTGTGCATCCTCGCCGCGTGCAGCTCCGATCCGAAGGAGGCTCCGCAGACCACCGGGAAGAGCGGAGTCGAGAGCGAACCCGCCGGCCCGTCGACGGCCGTGCCCGCCGCCCAAACCCCGACGCCGACGACTCCAGACACCACCGCCGCGGCCATGACGCCCGCCGACACCAACACGACCTTGCCAGCCGCGACTCCCGAAGAGGCGGCGCCGCTTCCAGAGCCGTGACTGAACACCATGCGTAGCTGAACGATCCCACTCTGATGAACCGGTACGGCATCACCACTGACGATCTCGATCATGTGCGGCTACTGCGGCACTGGCGTTGGCTGGTGCCGGCCTCGTGCACGATCCTGTTCGGCACCGCCCTCGGGGACCTGTTCCTGGAAGACGCGGGAGGCGCGGTGCACTGGCTCGATGTCGGAAGCATCGAGTTGACTCCCGCTGCACCCAGCCGGTCCGCGCTGGCTGACGCCTGGGAAGATGAGGCGCAGCGGAACTACTGGTTCGGCCCGGGACTCGTGGACGCGATCGAAGCGCAGGGCCTGACGCGCGGCCCGGCCGAGTGCTTCAGCTACGTCATGCTCCCCGCGCTCGGAGGCGAATTCGAGCCGTCCAACTTCCGTGTCCGCTCCCTTTACGATCACCTGGACGGCTGGGGACCGATCTGCGAACAGATCGCCACCATGCCCGACGGAACACAGGTGGAGCTTCGCTCGTTGTAGTTTATAACCTTCGCCAATTCCTATGTCGTCGATAAGCGCCTCATCCTTTAAGGCGCTGCAAGCCCTTGGATTGATGATGGCGGTGAACGCCGGCGATGAGGCTGCCAGGGGTCACCAGGCCGACAGTTGATTCCTCTATCGCGTGGATCTCGCGTGGATTCTCGACCGCCCCCCCGGAGAGACTCCCGTGATGCTGGCAGTTGATCAGGCGGGCCTCACCCAGTGACGCTCAACGCGCCCGCCTTGCGAGAGCGCGGCTTCGGACGAACGACGATCTTAACGTCGCGCCCCAGGAGCATGAGGAAGTGGAAGAGCCGTTCGAAGCTGAACTTCGAGAGCTTTCCGCGCATCAGATCGGAAATCGTAGGCTGGGTCGTGCCGAGGATTTTCGCGGCGTCCGCTTGCGTAAGATGCCGATGCTGGATGATGCTGGTGATCTGGCGGAGCAACTCCGCTCGTGCTTGTGCCTCGGTGGCGTCAACACGCCCTGCGTCTGTCCAGACGTTGCCGCTGCTCTTCTCGAAATCCACGCTCGTTTCCGGCATTACGTCGTTCTCCTGTCGGGGCATCAGCGCTTCTTCATTAGCGGGTTCTCAGAAGGTGTGCGTCGCATTTTAGCCGCCACCTCTTCTATATAATGCTTCTTCGCCGCCCTGTATCGATCAAGGATCAGATCCATGTCTGATTTCGGAATCGCGATTCCGCTTTTCGATTTCTTCTTGAAAGCATGCAGCACATAGACCACGTCGCCGATCTTCGTGGTGTAAACCGCTCGATACGTATCGGTGTCGTGATCGTCAGCCAGTTCCAATATTCCGAGTCCCTTCAGCTTTCCCTCAGTTAGGGGCGTTGCCGAAGGAATCACCCTCACTCCGGCCTGCACCGAATCGAGAGCGTACCCCAGATCGTCCTGCACTTCGGGAGGGGACGCCATGTCGTCCTTCTTCGACGAACCCGCCCAGAAAAGTTGCTTGCGATTCGTCGGCCTCATATGAAGAAAGGTTCAGCGTGGCTGTGCCGGCCTGGAGATATACTAGAAACGATATACTCAGTCAAGCACTAATTGCACGGTCAGGGGAATCGCCTCACCCGCAGGAGCTTGACAACGAGTTCGTGATCTGACAAAGTCCTGCTTCGGGAGTCGCGTCCCTCTGGCGGTTGAGCGTGCGTCTGCACGCCACCTGCCGTGCCATCCTAACGGAAGGCAAGAGGAATGCGGCTCTTTTCGTCGTTTCTGGACCTTTGCTTCGGATGCGGGGAGGACGTGGTGCTGATACTTGGAACGTCTGTCAGGACACCGCGATTTACCCCGCCCCCAAGAGCCGGAGCGTGCGCGTTCCGCATCAGTGCCATTCTGTGGATGACATGCACGAGGATCGTTCCGGCGTAGCCCTTTGGCACGCGGAACCGGGGGGAGCAAGACTCCCAACGCCCTGCCTCGTAGCAACTGAGGCGGGGCGTTTTTATGGCCCGACAACGCACATCTTCACCCGACAAACCAACGCGGGACCCATGCTGCTGACGATCACAACCACGCACCGGCCGGCCACGGACCTGGGGTATCTGCTTTACAAGAACCCGGCACGCGCGCAGAGCTTTCCGCTCTCATTCGGGCAGGCGCACGTCTTCTACCCGGAGGTCTCGGAGGAGCGGTGCACGGCGGCGGTGCTGCTCGACGTCGATCCGGTGGGGCTGGTGCGCGGCGGGGCGGCGGGCGCGGACCAGCAGTACGTGAACGACCGGCCGTACGTCGCGTCGTCATTCCTCAGCGTGGCGATCGCGCAGGTGTTCGGGAGCGCGCTGTCGGGGAAGAGCAAGGACCGGCCGGAACTCGCGGCGACGCCGATCCCGCTGGAGGCGCGCATCGCCGTCGTCCCCTGCCGCGGCGGCGAGGAGATGCTGCGGCGCTTGTTCGAGCCGCTCGGCTACGCGCTGGAGGTGGAGCGGCATCCGCTCGACGAGACGTTCCCGGCCTGGGGCGAGAGCCGCTACCACACCGTCACGCTGCGGGGCACGGCACGGCTCGCCGATCTGCTTCGCCACCTGTACGTGCTGGTGCCCGTGCTGGACGACGCCAAGCACTACTGGGTCGGCGACGACGAAGTGGAGAAGCTGCTGCGCCAGGGCGAGGGCTGGCTGGCGGGCCACCCGGAGCGCGACATGATCGCCCGCCGCTATCTGCGGCACCGCCACAGCCTGGCGCGCGAAGCCCTGTCGCGGCTCGTGGATGATGAAGAGCCCGAGCCGGAGGCGCCGGCGGCGGAGGCACCCGAGGTGATCACGGAGGAGCGGATCGGCCTCAACCAGCAGCGGCTGGGCGCGGTGGCGGCCGCGCTTCGGGCGAGCGGGGCGGCGCGCGTGGTGGACCTCGGCTGCGGCGAGGGGCGGCTGCTGCGCATGCTGCTGGACGACCGCCAGTTCACCGAGATCCTGGGGATGGACGTCGCGGTGCGTACGCTGGAGACCGCGCGCGACCGTCTGCGGCTGGAGAGCATGCCGCCGAAGCAGCGCGAGCGCGTCCGGCTGATCCACGGCTCGCTGATGTACCGCGACCCTCGCATCGCGGAGTTCGACGCGGCGGCGGTGGTGGAGGTGATCGAGCACCTGGACCCGCCGCGGCTGCGGGCGTTCGAGCGCGTGCTCTTTGAGTTCGCGCGTCCTGGGACGGTGGTGATGACGACCCCCAACCGGGACTACAACGCCATGTGGGAGACGCTCCCCGCCGGCGCCTTTCGCCACAAGGACCACCGCTTCGAGTGGACGCGCGCGGAGTTCCGCGAGTGGGCGGGCGGAATTGCGGAGCGCTTCGGCTACACGGTGCGCTTCCTACCCGTTGGCCCCGATGACCCCGCTCTCGGCTCGCCGACGCAGATGGGCGTGTTCACGCGTGGTTGATCACCGAGGGGACATGCGATGGAACCCAGCTCGACAGGCCCTCTGAACCGGCTGCGTGCGGCGTGGGCGCGCTTCTTCGAAACGAAGCCTGCTCACCGCCGCGAGCTGGACGATTCAACAGCGAACCGCCAGCGCCGCCTGCTGGACTACTTCGCAGCGCGCCGCGACCCTCGCGACCTCCCGGCCGTGGTGCGGCTGGTGCTTTCGCGCGAGCCGGGCCTGGCGAAGGAGTCAGCGGCGGCGATCAACGAGTACCTCACAGCCCTGGACCCGCGAGAGCTGCTGGCACTCGACGAGGTGATGCGGCACCGGTACTGGTGGGCTACACAGCCGCGGGAGCGGTCCAGCGACATCGAGCCAGCCGACGTTCCCCTGCTCCGCGCGCATGGAATCCCGGTGCTCGGACTCGCGAGCTTCCACGCCCGCGGGTACGTGCGTGAGGCGGCGGTTCGGGAGCTGGCGACGAGTAGCGGCGGCGGGGAGCTGCCTTACCTCCTGATCCGCCTCAACGACTGGGTCGAGCCGGTCCGGGATGCGGCCTACGAGGAGGTCCAGGCGCGGCTCGTCGCCGCTTACGCCCCGCACTTCGTCCGCAGCCTCTGGCTCGTAGAGCGGCTGGAGCGTTGCGGACGCGCGGACCACGAGGTGCTGGTCGGGCGGGTACACGGGCTCCTCACCAGCCCCGCGGGGCGACCGGCCCTGCGCGCGGGCCTGGCAAGGGGCGATCGGTGGCTCCGGCGGAGCTGCTACCGGTTGCTCCTGGACACGCCGGGGGAGGACGGGCCGGAGATCATCCGCATGGGCGTCCGCGATGAGGACGCGATGATCCGGCTGCGGGCGATTCGGGCGGCGGGGGTGGTGCTCGATACAAATGATCTGCGGGAGATTCTCAGGCAGGTGGGCCGCGATCCGTTCATGCCTGTCCGCCGAGAGGCGCTTGGGCTGTGGGTGCGGCACTTCCCGGACGCGGCGGAGTCCGTTCTGCGCGATGCACTGCTCGACTCCAGCCCCGCGCTGCGCCAGACGGCCCGCCTCGATCTCAAGGCACGAGGCGCTGGCGAGTTCCGGGATTTCTACCTGTCCGCACTGGAGGATCCACGCGGCAGCCGGCTGCGACCCGCCCTCTTCGGCCTGGCGGAGACCGGGAGCGAAGCTGACGCGGCGCGAGTCGAAGCGTTTCTGTCGCACACCGCTCCGGGTGTTCGCAGGGCGGCGGTGACGGCGCTGTCCCGCCTCGATCCGGAGGCGTACATGTCCGTCTTCGTGCAGGCGCTGGAGGATGACAGCCCGGGCGTTTCCAAGGCGGCGAGGCTGGCGCTGGCCCCCCGCGCGGCGCGCGTTGGAGAGGAAAAGCTCTGGAGCCTCGTTGCCGGCGGCCCGGAAGCGCACGTGCGGCGGAACGCCCTCCTCCTTCTGGCCGCCACCGGCAAATGGAACAGCATCGGGTGGATGATCCGCGCGTGCCGGCTCGCGGATGAACGGCTCGCCGCGATGGCGCGGCAGCTGGTGGCGCGGTGGATCGCGCGATTCAACCGCGTGCAGGTGCAGCCCACCAGGGACCAGTTGGAACACATGGCCCGCGCGCTCGAAGAAGGCGCGGTACTGGATACGGAGCGCGAGCGGATGCTGCGCTTCCTGATGAAAGGCTACGCATGAAGATCAAGATTCCCGAGCTTTCGCTGGTGGTGCTGGTCGGTCCGTCGGGGGCGGGCAAGTCCACCTTTGCGCGCACGCACTTCGGCCCCTTCGAGGTGCTGTCGTCGGACCATTGCCGTGGGCTCGTATCGAACGACGAGAACGACCAGTCGGCGACGAACGATGCGTTCGACGTGCTGCACTACGTCGCGGCCAAGCGGCTGCGGCGGGGGAACCTCGTGGTGGTGGATGCGACCAACGTGCAGCCGGAGGCGCGCAAGCCGCTGGTGGCGCTGGCGCGCGAGCACCACGTGATCCCCGTCGCCATCGTCTTCAACCTCCCGGAGCAGCTCTGCCGGGAGCGCAACCGCGAGCGCACCGACCGCGCATTCGGTCCGCACGTCATCCGCAGCCAAAAGGATCAGCTGCGGCGCTCGCTGCGCGGGCTGGGGCGCGAGGGGTTCCGGCACGTCATCGTGCTCGACACGCCCGAGCAGGTCGCGGCCGCGGAGCTCGTGCGCGAGCCGCTGTGGAACAACCGCAAGCACGAGCACGGCCCCTTCGATGTCATCGGCGACGTGCACGGCTGCCGCGAGGAGCTGGTGCTGCTCCTCAAGGAGCTGGGCTACACGGTGGACCTGGTCGCCGGCGTGGACGGCGCGCCCGGGTACGCGGTGCGTCCGCCCGAGGGCCGCAAGGCCGTGTTCCTGGGCGACCTGGTGGACCGCGGGCCGAACACCCCCGGCGTGCTGCGCCTAGTGATGGGGATGGTGGAGGCCGGCACGGCGCTCTGCGTTCCCGGCAACCACGACGTCAAGCTGGTGAAGGCGCTGCGCGGCAAGAACGTGCAGCTCAAGCACGGCCTGGCCGAGTCGCTGGAACAGCTGGAGCGCGAGCCGTCGGAGTTCCGGGAACGCGCGGCGGCGTTCCTGGACGGGCTGGTGAGCCATTACTTGCTGGACGAGGGGCGGCTGGTGGTGGCCCACGCGGGAATGAAGGAGGCGTACCAGGGCCGCGGCTCCGGAGCCGTGCGCGAGTTCGCGCTCTACGGCGAGACCACGGGCGAGACGGACGAGTTCGGGCTGCCGGTGCGCTTCAACTGGGCCGCGGAGTACCGGGGCGCGGCCACCATGGTCTACGGCCACACGCCAGTACCCGAGCCGCAGTGGCTGAACAACACGATCAACATCGACACGGGCTGCGTCTTCGGCGGGCGGCTGAGCGCGCTCCGCTACCCCGAGCGCGAGATCGTGTCGGTGCCGGCGGCGCGCGTGTGGTCGGAGCCGGTGCGCCCCTTCCTCCCCGAGGAGCAGCTCGCGCCGCGCCTCTCCGAGCAGCACCGGCTGGACGACGTGCTGGACATCGAGGACGTGACGGGAAAGCGCATCATCACCACGCGCCTGCGCGGCAACGTGACCGTGCGCGAGGAGAACGCCTCCGCGGCGCTGGAAGTGATGAGCCGCTTCGCCGCCAATCCCAAGTGGCTGCTGTACCTGCCGCCCACGATGTCGCCCTCGGAGACGTCGAAGGAGCCGGGGCTGCTGGAGCACCCGGCGGAGGCGTTCGGCTACTATCGCCACGAGGGCGTGCCGCGCGTCGTAGTCGAGGAGAAGCACATGGGCTCGCGCGCCGTCGCCGTGGTGTGCCGCGACGAGGACGCCGCGCGCCGCCGCTTCGGTGTGGTGGACGAGGGCGTGGGCATCGTGTACACCCGCACCGGCCGCCGCTTCTTCGCGGACACGGCGCTGGAGGCCGAGCTCGTGGCGCGCCTGCAGGTGGCGATCGGCGCGGCGGGGATCTGGGACGAGCTAAAGACGGACTGGGTGTGCCTGGACGCGGAGCTGATGCCCTGGTCCGCGAAGGCGCAGGAGCTTCTGCGCGTCCAGTACGCGGCGGTCGGTTCGGCGGCGCGCTCCGCCTTCGCCGAGGCCGTCCCCGCGCTCGCCCGGGCGGCGGAGCGCGGGCAGGCGGCGGAGCTGCTGGCGCACTACCGCGAGCGGGAGGCGCTGGCCACGAAGTACGTGGACGCGTACCGGCGCTACTGCTGGGACGTGGCCGCGGTCACGGACCTCAAGCTGGCCCCCTTCCACCTGCTCGCCAGCGAGGGCGCGGTGCACACGGGCCGCGACCACGCCTGGCACATGGAGACCATCGCCCGCATCTGCGCGGCGGACCCGGAGGTGCTGCTCGCGACCACCCACCGAGTCGTCGACATCACCGATCCCGAGGCGCAGGACGACGCGGTGCGCTGGTGGGAGGAGCACACGGAGCGCGGCGGCGAGGGTATGGTGGTGAAGCCGCTGGACTTCATCGCCAAGGGGCGCCGCGGCATCGTGCAGCCGGCCGTGAAGTGCCGCGGCCGCGAGTACCTGCGCATCATCTACGGCCCCGAGTACACTGAGCCGGCCAACCTGGAGCGCCTGCGCCAGCGCGGCCTCTCGCACAAGCGCTCGCTCGCACTCCGGGAGTTCGCGCTGGGTATCGAGGGCCTGGAGCGCTTCGCCCGCGGCGAGCCCCTGCGCCGCGTCCACGAATGCGTCTTCGCCGTGCTGGCGCTGGAGAGCGAGCCGGTGGACCCGCGGTTGTAGCGGCCACATAAGGCCGGCGTAAACGGGCGGCGGGAGCTACTCGGCGGCGGACCCGGTGCGGCGGGGTATCCCGGGATGCGCGCCCGCGCGCCGGCCCGCCCACCACAGGGCGCCGGCCACCAGCATGGCCGCGGCGAACACGGCGGCCCCGGCCGGGAGCGAGGCCGCGGTGGCTCCCACGGCGGCGTAGGCCAGCGCCGCGGGAAGGGTGCCCACGAACGCCGCCAGCATCGCGCGCCCCCAGGGCATCGGCGAGGCGCCGGCCAGGATCATGAGCGTCTCGGCCAGCATCGGCACGGGGCGCGACGCCACGATGGCCAGCACGCCCCAGCGCGCCAGCAACCGGCCCGCGCGCTCGTGCTCGGCGGGCGTCACCAGGCGGCGGATCCACTCGTTCCCCGCGCGCCCCAGCGCGAACGCCACCGCGGCGGCCCCCATGGACCCGGCCAGCGACAGGGCGGCCCCCGTCCACACTCCGAACAGAACGCCGTGCGCCAGCATCACCCCGCTGCTGGGCACGGGGAGCGCCACGTCGGCCACCAGCAGCGCCACGCCGGCCGCCGCCGCGCCCGCGCCGCCGCGCCCCATCCAGGGACGCGCGTCCTCCACAGGCAGGCCCAGCGCCACGGCCGCCGCGAAAACCGCCAGGAAGAACGCCAGGAACCCACCCACCAGCAGCCAGTAGCGCCTCACACTTCAGCCTCCGGAATCGTTGCCGTCTGGAAACCGCCGGATTTTTTTCTTCCACCTGCCTGCTAGCCGGCGTATATTGGCGCCAGGTGCCTTCGCCCGCCATCCCGCCATGCTCCCCGCGCATCGGCTCCCGGCGGCCGGGCGCCAGCCAGCCGCGTTTTCCGCCCCCGCCCCGGAGCCGAGATCCATGGACACGGTCCACTTCCGCATCGCGCGCGGGGCCGCACCCGCGCTGCTCACGCTGGCCCTGGCCTCGTGCGGCGACACCGGCGGCAGGCCTCCGGCTCCGGACGAGGCGGCCACACCCGCGGCGGCCGGCGTGCACACCGGGCCGGTTCCGCCGCTCCCCGCCGGGCTTCCCGCGCCGTACCTCTCGGGCACCGTCCCCACGCTGGTTCCGCCGCGGCCGGACTCCGCCCACACGCCCGAGCAGTCGAGGCCCTGGTTCGACGTCTTCTCCTGGCAGTCGTTCATCGCGCTCAACTGGCCCGCCAGCAGCCAGGGCCGCGGCAACCCGCAGGCACCCGGCGACTCGTCCGTGTTCCTGAACGCGTCCAACGGCGCGCTGCTCACGTGGAGCAGCTACAAGGAGAGCTGGGAGCTGTTCGGCCAGCGCGAGGCGAGGCCCACGCCCTTTGACGACTGGGGCGCCGCGCACCCGCCCTGCCCGGGGCTGCAGCCCGGGCAGAAGGCGTTCACCATGAACAGCAAGGGCAACTCGCTCTTCAACGACGCCGCCCAGTCGTTCTCCTTTCCGCTCATCGACCAGGCGGGCGGGTACTCGCGCTACGAGGTGCGCTACAACCGCGCGCAGTACGACACCATGCGCGGACCGGACGGCAACTCCAGGCTGTGGTTCTACCTGGCCCGCAACCTGGCGGGGGTCGACGTGTCGATGCCGGCCAGCGACAGCAGCGGCCACGTGGGCTCCATCATGGTCAAGGCGTCGTGGCGGCCCCTCACCCCACGCGACGACAGCACCCGGTACTACCACGTGCGCGCCCTGGTCCTCGCCGACTCCACGGGCCAGTGCACGCCCACGCTCATGGGGCTGGTGGGCCTCCACATTGCGCAGAAGCAGGTGGGCTTTCCGCAGTGGGTCTGGAGCAGCTTCGAGCACGTGAACAACGTCCCGGGCACCGGGTCGCGCAAGCCGTACTCGTACAACAACGGGCTGGACACGCCCCGGGCGGTGAACGGCTGGTCGTACCGGCCAGACACCGTGGCCGTCCAGACCGGCGCCCGCCCTGTGCAGGTGACCCGGGTCAACGACATCCCCTCCACCCCCGCCGGCGCGTCCACGCAGGACATCAACCGCATCTACCAGAGCTACCTGGGCAACACCGTGTGGGCCAACTACCAGCTGGTGATCACGCAGTGGCCGTCCATGCCCCGGCAGTTCGTGCTTCCCGACAGCGGCGGCGTGTACCCGCGCGACGCGGGGGCGGCGTTCCCCGTGTGGGGAGCGGTCAACACCAGCATGGAAACGTACTTCCAGACGCGCGGCGACGCCGCCGCGGCGGGCGGCAACTCGTGCATGAGCTGCCACTACCAGGCGGGGAAGCGCGACTTCTCGTGGGGCCTGGCGCGGCGCCCCCACCAGTGAGGCCGGGCCCCACACCCACAACCGCGGAGACCGAACCGATGGCGAGCGACACCCCTCAGGGCTGGTGGATGTACCAGGGCGGGCCCGCCCACGGCGGCTACGTCACCGACACGCCCATCGACAGCTCCAACGCCGCCACCCTGGAGACGGCGTTCACGGTGCAGCTGGACGGGCCCGTCCTTTCCGTGCCGGCGGTGACGGACGGCTACGCGTACGTGGGCGTCGCCAACAACCACAAGGTCCCGGGCTCCAACGGCGGCGGGCTCTACCGCGTGGAGCTGGCCACGGGGCAGGTGGCGCCGGACAGCTTCACCTGGACCACCGTACTGGACCAGCGCGACTCGCACGGCTTCACGGGAATGGGGTGCACGCCCGCGGTGGTGAACGGCAACGTGTACTTCGTGGCGTTCGACGGGTGGATGTACTGCGTGCGCCAGGACAACCTCGCCGAGCTGGTGTGGAAGACCAACCTCCGGCAGGCCGACCCAGCCCAGAACCAGCCGGTCACCAACGACTTTCCGCCGCACGACCCTTCCAGCTACCCGCCGGCCGCGGGGTGGTCGTCGCCGGTGGTGGCGGGCGACACCGTGTACGTGGGGATGGGCGAGGGCGAGAACCCGCAGCTCTTCGGCTTCGTCTACGCCCTGGCCGCGGACACGGGGCGGGTGCGGTGGATCTTCTGCACCAACCAGCTCGCGGACGGGCGCGACAACCAGCCCAACGAGATCCCCGCGCTCACCGTGCAGCCCGCCGGCACGCCGCTGCCGCCCGGCTACACGGCCATTCCCCAGACGGCCACCTACACGCAGCCGCGCGGCGCCTCGGTGTGGAGCGGCATCGCGTTCAGCGGCGGTCTGCTGTACGTCACCACCGGGAACCCCGCCAACTGCGACAACGGCCTCCCGGCCCCGCCGCCCCCGTGGACCGACCCGCACGCGGAGCCGGGGTGCGTGCTGGTGCCGCCCGTGGCCTCCGCACCCAAGTACAGCTACTCCGTGCTGATTTTGGACGCGGCCACGGGCGCGCTGAAGGCGCAGTTCCTCCCCACGCAGGACACCAGCTACCGCCCGTCGGACACGGACATCGACTTCGGCGGCTCGGCGGCCCTCTTTACCCAGAACGGAAAGCAGGTGGTGGCCGTGGCCTGCAAGAACGGCTCGCTCTTCCTGCTGGACGCGGCCACCCTGCAGCTCATCCGCAGCCGGCAGCTGCTGCCGTACGACACCAGTGGCCGGCGCATCCCCTCGGTGGACCCGCACCCGCTGAACGGGAACCTGGTGAACCCCTCCACGACGCCCAACTGCGACTCGGACGGCAACCCGGGCGAGAACTACTCCGGCGTGTTCGGCGCCCCGGCGGTGGACCCGGTGAACGGCATCGTCTTCGTGGGGATGGGCGGCCCCAACTACCACAACGCCTCGCCCGGCATCGACTACCAGAGCACGCCGTTCATGCGGGCCGTGAAGTGGGACACGCTGGAAGACGCCTGGCCGCTGGAGCCGTACACCTTTCAGCTCAACACCGGCCCCGTCACTGTAATGCGGTACGGGGCGGAGGGGGCGGGCGCGGCCATGTACCAGAACCCGGGCGAGGCCTCGGTGGGCTCGCCGGCCATCGCCAACGACGTGGTGTTCGTGGGCACCCACAACGTCTCGCTCTACGCCTTCCACGCCGCCACCGGCCGGAAGCTGTGGAGCGACGACATGGGGATGCAGACGCTGGGGATCAACGGCGGCTACGGCTACTGCATGGGGCCCGCGGTGTGGCAGAATTACGTGGTGGCGGGTGCCCTGGTGCAGGGGCGCGATGGCGGGCTGCTGCGCATCTACCGCCTGAAGCCGGGCGGGGGTGCGTCTTGATGCTCCAGGTGGCCGTCTTCGGCGTGCTCAGCGGGCTGGACAACCTGCAGGTCTCCGCCGCGCTGGGCCTCGCCCGCGTGCGCCCGCGGCGGCGGCTGGCGCTGGCCGGCGCCTTCGCCGCGTGCGAGGCGCTGATGCCGCTGCTGGGCCTGGCCTGCGGCGGGGCGCTGCGCCGCGCCGTTCCCGGCCTGGAGGCCGTGGGCCCGGTGGCGCTGCTGCTGTGCGGCGCGGCCATTCTGCTGCGGGCGCTGCGCGACGGCGACGCCGCCCGCGTGGTGGAGGGCCGCTGGATGTTGGGGCTGCCGCTCACTCTGAGCCTGGACAACCTTTTCGCGGGGGTGGGGCTGGGGAGCGCGGGGTACCCGGTGCTCGCCTCGGCGCTGGTGGTGGGGGCGATCAGCGCATCCATGTGCGTGGCGGGGATCTTTGCCGGCGGGTGGCTGCGCCGCTTCGTCCCCAGCCGCCCCGAGGTGTGGAGCGGCGCCTTCCTGGTGGCGCTGGCGCTCATCTCGCTGGCGGGGCGCGGGGCGTGAGCGCCTGCCGTCCCGTGGCGGCGGGGCTTCACTTTCCCACCAGCCTGGCTTTCGACGACCGGGGCGGGCGTACGTGGCGGAGAGCGGCCTCCCGTTCGCGGGCGCCCCGCCCGGCGGGCGCGTGCTGCGGCTGGGGAAGGACGGGCGCGCGGAGGTGGTCGCGGCCGGCCTGCGCCCGCCGGTCAACGGGCTGGTGTGGCACGACGGCGGCTTCTATCTCTCCGAGGGCGGCTTCCCCGGCCGCATCAGCCGGCTGGCGCCGGACGGGGAGCGCACCACGGTGGTCGACGGGCTTCCCGGCCGCGGCAACTACCACACGAACACGGTTGCGGTGGGGCCCGACGGGTGGCTGTACTGGGGGCAGGGCGCCATGACCAACCTGGGGATCGTGGGGCTGGACGCCTACGACCTGGCCTGGCTCAAGCAGCTCCCCCATCCGCACGACGTCCCCGGGTTGGAGGTGGAGCTCACCGGCCACAACGCCGAGAGCGCCGACCCGCTGGAGGGCCCCGGTGCGCGGGCCGTCACCGGGGCTTTCGCGCCGTTCGGCACCGCGACCCGCGCCGGCCAGCGCGTACCCGCCGGCCTCCCCTGCACCGCCGCCATCCTTCGCTGCCGGCCAGACGGATCGGGGCTGGAGCGGGTGGCGTGGGGGATTCGCAACGCGTTCGGGCTGGGCTTTCTCCCCGACGGCAGGCTGATCGCCACCGACCAGGGCTCGGACGACCGGGGGAGCCGCCCCATCGCCGGCGTGCCGGAGCTGGTGTACGAGGTGAAGGCGGGGGCATGGTACGGATGGCCCGACTTCGTGGGCGGCGTGCCCGTGACGGACCCGCGCTTCGTGCCCCGGCGCGGCCCCCCGCCGGTGTTCCTGCTGGCCAACCACGCGGAGCTTCCGCCCCCGGAGCGGCCCCTGATGGAGCTGCCCGTCCACTCCGCGGCGTGCAAGTTCGGCGTGGCGCCGGCGGGGAGCGCGTGGCCGGGGCACCTGCTGGTGGCGCTGTTCGGCGACGAGCTGCCCATGACCGCCCCCGACGGCCCGCGCAGCGGCCGCTCGCTGGTGCGCATCGACACGGAGTCGTGGACCGCGCACCCGGTGCCCGGCGCCCCGCCGGCCAGCCGCCCCATCGACGTACGCTGGCACCCGGGCACGGGCGAGGCGTGGGTGCTGGACTTCGGCGAGTTCGAGATGCGGCCCCGCGGGGTGCACGCGCGGGCCGGCTCCGGCGCCGTTTGGCGCTTCCGGCCGGAGTAGTCCGGAGCATAGTACCATTCCGGGGGCGAGCCGCTCCCCTTAACCCGTGTAACCCGGTGAGGTCGTATGCCAGAGAGCACCAGCACGCCCGTCCCCGGATGGGAGGACATCGCGGGCATCTTCGAGCCCTTCACGGCGCAGATGATGTGGCGCTTCAACCTGGGCAGCTACGAAGACGTCCGGGCGAATGCCTCCATCATCGCGTCACGCATCGGCGTGGACATGCCGCCGCTGCCTTTTCCGCCACTGTCCCAGCCCGACATCGACACCTTCAACGCATGGGTCGCGCACGGCTGCCCCCAGGCCCGCCCCGTGGCGGCGGGCTGACGGCGGAGGAGAACGTCCTGCGCGAGCTGCGGGGGCGTACGCGCGCCGAGGCTCGGCGCGCGCACGCATTTCAGCGCCCCGTGGTTGGCCCGGTGATTACTTTCTGGATCTGGCGCGCCGTCTCCGCCGATAGGCCGGCCTCGCTCGCAAAACGCGGCCACTGCTGCACCGCGCCGTGAACCTCCTGGATGATCCCGTGCGACCGCCGCGGATCCCCCGGCGATGCGCAGAGCCGGCAGAATCTCCTCCGCGCTCCCTTCCAGCACCCGCTCCGCCTGGCGGGCCAGTGCGGCGAGGTCGATCGCGAGCCCCTGTTCATCCTCCTCGGCAGCCGTGGGAGGATGGTAGGTGAGCGCGCCCATCCCGCGCGTCCCGATGTAGGCGAGGCGGTCGAGCGGAGTCAGCGCTCTGGGATCGAATCCGCGCTTCCCTGAACTCCCGGTCCATGAGCAGGAGTCCCCAGCCGTCCGGCAGGGAATCGTTGAACACTCCGAACACCGCGGCGAAGTCCCGTTCGGTGTGCTCCAACAGGTCGGCGCGCAGGGGCAGCTTGAAGGGCGAGATGAGGAGAGCGGAGCCGAGAAACCCCGCATCGTACTCGAAGTAGACGCGGCTCTCCTGTTCAGCCAGGGCGCCGACGACGATCTGCTCGTCTCCCCTGCCAAGGCGTACTTCAAGTCTTCGCATCGCGCCGCCTCCCCCGCTTGCGTGTCTGCCGCTCCGCCAGCTTCTCCAGTTCGGCCAGGGACCGCGCCGGGGGGCGGACGAAGAGGTGATCGAAGCCTGCGAGTGCATCCAGAACCACCGCCAGCCGCAGCAGACGCTCGAGCGAGATCTGCCCGGTTCGCTCGAACTGGCGGTAGGTCGCCAGAGCGAGCCCCGCGCGGTCCGCGGCTTCCTCCTGGGTCCAGCCGTGATCGAGGCGAAGCGCCTTTACGCGCCGCGCAAGCGCGAGGGCAATCTCCCGAGGGCTCTGAACGCTAAGTGGTATCATGCAAGCCGCTAAGCTGGTTTGGGACGTTCTTCTGCTACCATTATGTCACTTCGCAATAAATCAAGGAACTGCGCTGATGGCTGAATTCGTGAGTCACCCCTGAGCGCGCCCGGTATTCAGCGGCGGAACCCCAGTAGACAGCCGGGGTCTAACCCCCTCCACCACGCCGATCGAAACGGGTAACTCCCTGTCCCGAAACCACATCGGGAACGGTTCGTGCGCGGTGGATGGGGTTACGCCGGCGCCGCCGGACCCGCACACCTCGGCTTCCGCAGGATGCATTACACTCAGCGCACCCGACTCTCCGGATCGTTCAGCGCCGCGGCGGCCATCGCCGGGGTGGTGATGGGGCTGGCCATCGGCACGTCGTGGGGGGAGGAGAACGTCCGCCGCGAGCTGCGGGACCTGACGCTCGTCCCCTCGGCGTTCGACGTGGACCCGCTGCGGGGGCTGACGCGCGCCGAGATGCTGGCGGCGGTGACACTGGCGCGCTCCGCCCTCGCGGACGGGCGCCCGTGGGCCGCTTGGACGGGATTGCAGCCGCACGTCGCCAAGGGGTCGGATGCGCCGCCGGCGGTGGTGCTGCTGGCCGCGCGCGCCGCAGCGGGGTGGAACGGGTGGCCGGAGGTGCGCGAGCTTCTGCGCGGGCGCGAGTGGATGGCGCGCGAGGGCGGCGCCGAAGGGTTCTTATTGCTGGGCCGCGCCGAGGAGGCGGGAGGGAACTGGCCGCGCGCCGCCGACGCGTACCGCCGCTACGCCCGCGCCGCCGCGCCGGCCGAGCGCGGTGTGGCGTACGCGCGTCTGGGCCGCGTGCTCCTGCGCCAGGGGCGGAAGACGGAGGCGGGCGCCGCCTTCGCCCGCGCCGCGGAGGCACAGGGGAGCGCGGCGGACTGGTATCGCGCACTCGCCGTGGAGGCGGGGCACGCCGTCGCCGCCGCCGCGCCCGCCCCCGAGAGCAGTGCCGGCGCCGCCGCCCTGGTGCGCCAGGCCCATGCCGAGGCGAACGTGCTGGCGGGACGCGGCGCCATCGACGCGGCGGCGGAGCGGCTGGCGCGTGCGGCTGCAACGGCCGCGCAGTTCGATCCCACGGCCGCGGCGGGTCTGGAGATCGCGCGCGCCGGAGTGCTGGAGCGAGCGCGCAGAGGGGCGGAGGCACGTGAACCGTTGCGCCGCGCCGCCGCCGATGCGCGGGTGGAAGCCGCCATGCGCATCGATGCCGCGGCTACGCTGGGGCGCCTCGTGAACGGCCGCACGGTCGACGAAGAGCTCGCTCGCGCAGACGCCTACGAGGCCTACGGGCGGCCGGGGCTGGCGGCGAAGGCGCTCCGGGCCGCGCTGAAGGCGGGCGCGCCGGACGATCCGCTCCTCCGGCTGCGCACGGGGCGGCTACTGCTGGAAGCGGGCGATGCGGAGCCCGCCCGCGCCGCGCTGGTGGATGCGGCCGCGCGCGTGGGGCCGGAGCACGCCGCGGACGCGGAGCTCCTCGCCGCGCGCGCCCTGCTGCGCGCCGGAAAGAGCGACGACGGAATCGCCGCGCTGAAAAAGGTGGCGGAGCGCTTCCCCGGGACGGCGGCGGCGGCGGGGGCGTGGTTCTTCCTGGGCGATGCGTCGAGCACGCGCGAGCTGTCCATCGCCAACTACCGGCGCGGCGCGGCGGTGCGCGTGGGGCCGTTCGCGCGCGAGGCGCTCTACCGCGCGGGCGACCGCGCGCTCAAAAACCGCGACCCCGCGCTGGCCGCCGTCCTGTGGGAGGAGTACGCCACGCGCTACCCCACGGGCTCGGAGACGTCGGAGGTGGCGTACGCCGCCGGCGTGTATCACGAGCGCGCCGGCCGCGGCGACCGGGCCGCGGCGCTGTACCGCATCGCCCTCTCCGCCGATCCCGTATCGTACCACGCCGTACGCGCCGCCGACCGGCTGGGGACGGACGTTCTGGCCGACGCCCTGCGCGATCCGCTTCCGTGGACGGGGCTCGCTTCCGACCCGGCCGAGGCCGCCACGGCGCTGCGCCGGCTGGACGAGCTGGAGCGCGCCGGGCTGGACGGTCCCTGGAAGGAGGAGCTCGCCGCGCAGCTCCGCAGGCTGGAGCGCCGCCCAACCGCCACGCTGCTGGTGGCCGAAGGGGTGCGCGACCGGGGGCACGCGGTGGAAGGGATCAACATCGGGCGGAGGCTGCTGGCCGAGCGCGGCGGGCGGTGGGATGCGCGGCTGCTGCGCGTGGTCTTCCCCTTCCCGTACCGCGCCGCGATGGCGGACGCCGCCGAGCGCGCCAGGGTGGACCCGTACCTGCTGGCCGCGCTGGTGCGCCAGGAATCATCCTTTGACCCGCGGGCGAGCTCGCGGGTTGGCGCCACCGGGCTGGGGCAGATCATGCCGGTAACGGGGAAGTGGCTGGCCCGCTCGGCGGGGGTGAAGGAGTTCGAGGAGCGCCTGCTGACCGTGCCCGAGATCAACGCGCGGATGTCGGCGACCTACCTGCGCGACCAGCTTCGCCACTACCGCGGGAAGCGCGACCTGGCGCTCGCCGCCTACAACGCCGGCCCGCGCAACGCGGATCGCTGGAAGAGCGAGCTGGGGTACGGGCGCGACGTGGACGCCTTCCGCGACCGGATTCCCTTTCCGGAGACGCGCGAGTACGTGAAGGTGGTGCTTCGGAACGCGGCCGTGTACCGCAGGCTGTACGGCGGGGAGCGCGATCCAGGCCTCGTTTCAGGCGACTGACGGCAATTTCACACAGAGACACAGAGAGGTCCGGCAAGAACAGAGAAGGGTTTCTCTGTGGCTCCGCGTCTCCGTGTGAGGCATCTGTATAGATGACGTTGGGATCTCTCGAGGCGAAAGTGGGGTAAAGTGTTGCCAGGAGCGGCTGTGCGATGTAGAGTTGTTGGCGGCGCGCACCGTCCGCGCTGATTCCTTCCCCGTCCGTCCCCCGCAAGCCCATGCAATCCCGATCCATTCTCGCTGCGCTGGCCCTTGCCGGCGGGC
The DNA here is from genome assembly GCA_036389135.1 of Longimicrobium sp. Classification (NCBI taxonomy): domain Bacteria; kingdom Pseudomonadati; phylum Gemmatimonadota; class Longimicrobiia; order Longimicrobiales; family Longimicrobiaceae; genus Longimicrobium; species Longimicrobium sp. The sequence continues at coordinate 90,794 of DASVQP010000027.1, read as the reverse complement.
TCGGCGTACTCGCCCCCGAGGCGGGTGAAGCCCAGACGCTGCGCGGCTCCCCGTCCAGTGTGGAGCGCATGTACAGGCAGGCGCGCAGCCATGCGCTTCCCTTCTACCGCACTCCGCGCGGTGTGCGCGCGGCCGCGGCGGATGGGGAGCTGGTGCGCCTCAGCGGGAACTCGAACTACCGCGTGGCCGGCGTCACCTACCCGTACGCGCTCGCCACCACGCGCACATTCGTGCAGCGGCTGGCGGAGCAGTACCGCGACGTGTGCGGCGAGAAGCTGGTGATCACCAGCGCGATGCGGCCGTCGTCGTTCCGCCTCTTCAACTCGGTGGACAAGTCGGTGCACCCCGCGGGGATGGCGATCGACATCCGCATCCCGCCGCGCTCGCGGTGCCGGACGTGGCTGCGGCAGCGGCTCCTGTACCTCGAGTCGCAGGGCGTGGCCGAGGCGACCGAGGAGCGCCGGCCCCCGCACTTCCACGTCGCCGTCTTCCCCGCCCCGTACCGGCGCTACATCGGCGGCGAGTCGAAGCCCGCGGCGAGCAAGGCGCCGGCGCGGTCGGAGCGCCCCGCCGCCGCCCGCGCCACCTACCGCGTGCGCAACGGCGACTCGCTCTGGTCGATCGCCCGGCGCCACGGCACGAGCGTGGAGCGCCTGCGCGCGGCCAACGACCTCAGCGGCACCCGCGTGAAGCCCGGCCAAACGCTCGCCATCCCCACCCGCTGAACCCCGGGTTGGGCAGAAAAACGCCGCGCGACGGAATCCGTCGCGCGGCTTTTTCCTGTCATCCTGAGAGAGCCGCCCCATCGACCTCCGCCACACTCTCCGACCTCCTGCGGCGACCCAAGGATCTAGCCGGCGAGCCGAGGGGTGTGCCTGTCACGCCGGCCTCTCGGCACACAGAGTAGATCCTTCGCTCCGCGCCAGGCCGTGGAGCACGGGCCGGGACGGAGAGGCGCGTCACTCAGGATGACAGAATGCCGGCCTCCCCATTCCCCATTCCCCATTCCCCATTCCCCATTCCCCTCAAAAGTACGGATTCGCCCCCGCCGTATGGTCCGTCAGGTCCACGATCTCGCGGATCTCCGGGACCTCTTCGCGGACCATGCGCTCGACGCCCTGGCGGAGGGTCGCGGCGGACGCGGCGCATCCCTGGCAGCCGCCGCTCATCCGCACGTAGAGGACGTCGTCAGCGAGGTCGACCATCTCCACGGCGCCGCCGTGCGAGGCGATGCGGGGGTTGATGGACTCCTCCAGGACGCGCTGGATCCGCTCCGCCAGGGGGCTGTCCGCCCAGGCGCTGGAATCCGAGACCACCGGCTCGGGGCGGCGCTTCGACTCCGGCGTCTCCACGGTGAAGCCGTCCTCGTCGCTCCACCGGATGGTGGCGCCGCCGAGCAGGGTGGAGGTGTCCAGGTTCAGCAGGACGCGGATGCCATCGAGGTTGATGGCGATCTCCGTGCGCTCCTTGTCCTCGCGCTCCACGAGGGTGATCTCGTACGGGCGGTCCAGAGGGCTGCGCGGGGCGTCCGCGCCGCGCGCGAGGGCGATGCGGAGCGCGGGATCGCGCACCACTTCGGCATCGACGAGGGACTGGACCTTGGCACGCGCGTTATCCGTCAACTGAATCATCAGTGTGCTTCCTCAGCGGGGTGGGATCGTCACGGGTGGATACCCCCCGCACACATCCCGGTTCGATTACGCCCCAAGGTAGCGGGTGTGGAGTGCCAAGTCGAATGTGCATCACACAGGGAACGCGGAGGGATACAGAAAGCCGCGAAGAAACCTCGATGTTCTTTCAGTTGCCTCTGTGTCTCTGTGTGAGGCCGCCGTAAAAAGACGCGCCGCCCCCATGCCAGGGGCGGCGCGCCGAATTCCGGAAACCTGAAAGAGCTCAGCTCTTGACGTTCTCCCTGCCACGACCGCGCCCGCGGCCTTCACCGGGGGCGGGGACGGATGCGGGAGGACCCGCGTCGCCGCGCTTGCCGCGCTCGCCGGGATTCGCGTTGGGCGCGCGGCCGCTGGCGGGCTCCTGCTGGCCCGACCGCGCCGCGGCTGCCTCGCCGGGAAGCTCGCGCAGGGCATCGGGGCCGCGGCTCATGGCGGCCCTCACCCGCGCCAGCGCCCGCTCGCTCGCCTCGCCGGCACGCACCAGCTGGCTGAGCACGGCGATGGCCATCGCCCGCTGCGGCGCGGGAGCCTGCGCGGAGAGCGTGTTCAGCACCTCCGGCGTGACGCCGGCCTCCAGCGCGTCGGCGCCCATCGACAGGTCCGTGGGCGCCACGCCGCGCGCGCCCATCGCCTGCCGCGCACGCGCCAGCAGCTCCAGGCGGTGCTCCACGGCGCCCGCGATGCGAGCCTCGGGGATCCCCTTGGCACGCCCCTCCACGACCTTGCTGTCCAGCAGCGCCACCGGAATCTGCAGCTCGGCGGCGCGGCGGCGGGCGGCTTCGATCCTCTGCTCCGGCCCCGGCTGCGCCACGGCCCCCGCGGGGGCGAGGAGCGTCAGCAGCAGCGTGGCGAGGAAAACTTGTTTCATCTCCTGCGACTCCCAGGTGCTTGAGAATTACCGTAACACAGGTCTGACGACCTATGTGTGTGCTACGTCACAAACGGACGCGGTCTGCATCAACCCACCACCAGCACGGCCGAGCTCCCCCCCATCCCGTCGCTCACCAGCGGCAGCCCCGGCGGCACCAGAAAGGTTCCATCCGCCTTGCGGAAGCCGTAATGATGGACGCCGCGTGGGATGCGCACGGTGACGATCCAGAACTTCCCGTCGGCGGCCATGGGGACGGGCTGCCAGCCGGTGAAGTCGCCGAGCACGGCGGGAGCGAGGGTGTCGCCCTCCGCGCGGGGGAGGCGAAAGGTGACGCCGTCGCCACCCACCACCGGGAGCGGCGCGGCGGGCCGGGCAGAGGCGGGACGCCGGCCGAAGCCGCGCCGCACGCTCAAGCTCCAGCTCCGCCGCGGGATGCTGCTGTATAGCGGGTCCGCCGGCTCCTGTCGAAAGGCGCCCGACAGCTCGGTGCGCCCCGCCAGCCGCAGGCTCGCGCCGATGCCGGCCGCGGTGGGGGGCTTCGGGTAGTCCGGGTCCAGCCACGCGCCCGCGTACGCCCACGCGCCGCCCCACTCGCGCTCCACCTGCGCCCCGCCGCCCGCGTAGGGAAGCTGCCGCCCATCGCCGTGCAGGTAGCGCGCGCCGGCCGAGAGCTCCACCCCCTGGGACGGAGTCCACGCCACGCCCGCGTGGGTGTCCAGGAAGCCGCGCCGCTCGCTGTACAGCCCAGAGAAGCCGTCGGCCACGCCCACGAAGCCGGCCGAAAGCTGGGCGCGAACCGGTCCGTGCTGCACGATGGCGGTGGGGAGCACTTCCACGGTGCCGCCGCCGCCCGTGGGCGCCACGTCCGCATCGACGTAGCCGTAGGCGTGCCCGGCCACGGTTGCGCCCAGGGTGAGCCCCCGGCGCCGCGACACGCCCAGGAAGCCGCCCAGCCCCGTGGCCGCCCATCCGGGCCCCGCGCCGTCCAGCGCGGCACCGGCGGAGGCATACAGCCAGCGGTGCGGCGTGTCGTAGCGCAGCGCCAGAGAGGCCGAGGTGCTGCTCACCCGGGCCGCGACGGGGTCGTACGCGGCACGCCCCACCGTCGCCTCGGCGCTCCACCCCTGTGACGCGAGCGGGGTGGCGAGCACGCAGGCCGCGAGGGCCGGCAGCGCCCGTCTCAAGAGCTCTGGACGACCGGCGGGAGGGAGATCCGGCTGTTCGTGCCGCCGAAGGAGTCGTCCACCTGCGGGGCGTGCGGATCCGCCACCCAGCGCTGTCCATCGACCACGAAGGCGTAGTCGTGCACGCCCGGGTGCAGCGGCACCACGGCGGACCACTCGCCCGGCTTCGTCTGGCGGAGCTGCACGGCGGGCTGCCACCCCGTGAAGGTGCCGGCCAGCGCCACCTGCCGCGCCCCGTTCGCCTCCAGCCGGAACTGGACGTACACCGGCGGCGCGGCGGCGGCCAGCGCGGCGGGCGCCTCTTCCACGCCCGGCGCATCCGGAAGGATGGCGACGGCGGTGACGGCGGCGAGCGCCCCCGCCAGCCCGTAGGCGGGGCGGAAGACGAGACGCACCGGGCGCGGCTGCCAGAGCCATCCCAGCGCGCGCTCCACGAGCCCGGGCCGGCGCGGCGCGTGCCCGGGGAGCGCCGCCATCACGCGCCCGGCCAGCTCCGGCGCCGCGACGGCGCGCAGGTGCTGCGAGGCCGCGCCGAGGATGCGCTCCATCTCGGCGAGACGGGCGCGTTCGGCGGGCGAAAGGTCCTCGGCGGGGATTTCGCCGTCGAGGCAGGCGTGGATGCGGTTGCTCATGGGATGCTTCTGGTGCTGGCGGGGCCGTACCTTCGCCGGATAGACGCGCTCCGTGCCCCGCCGGTCACTTCGGATCTCGCCGGGAGATCCCCTGCTAATACATACCCGTTGGCGCGCTCCGGGTTCACGGGCCTGTGCACGCATGCATCGGGCCCGCGGTACGGGCCGACGACCTCCGAATCGTGTTCGTCTGCTCCGCCCATCCGTAGCAGCTTGCGACTTGACTAACCGGTTGAGTTCGCACATAGTTACGTTGCGCACGGAAACCCACTCCACCGTGCCTGCGCGGCCTCCCGGCCGGGCACCTCCGACAACGGCAAACCCGTTCGAAAGACGGGGACGCAAAGCTTCGAGGCTAACGCGGGTTCCCACCCGCCACGCCTGTCGAGCTGCCGAAGAGGAAGCAAATCCCATGCATCTCCGCACCCGTGCGGCCGCTCTGGCCGTTCTCTCCATCATTGCATTCCCGCGCCTCGCGCGCGCCGCGGACGACGCGACCAGCGGCCTGTTCAACCGGCCGTTCTACATCGGCGCGTACCTGGGCGAAGCGGACAGCCGCACCGAGCGCGTAGAGTCCGGCATCGGCCGCTTCGCGCAGATGGTGGGGAAGCGTCCGGCGCTCGTGAAGACCTTCCACAACATGGACGTCGACTTCTCCGGCGGCGGCTGGGCGGGGCAGCTCGTGCGCCGCACCTCGGCGGCGGGCTCCACGCCGTACCTGGCGCTCGACCTGCGCTTCGCCGGCGCGCCGCGGCACGGGCTGCTGGACGCCATCAACTCCGGCCGGGCGGATGCGCAGCTGGTGCGCATGGCGCGCGGGCTGGCGGGGGTGCGCGGCACGGTGATGGTCTCGCCGGGGTGGGAGATGAATGGACGCTGGGACTTCGCCTGGCAGGGCGTCTACAACGGCAACCAGGCCGCGCCGGCCAAGTACGCCGCCGCCTTCCGCCGCATGGTGACGATCTTCCGCCGCGAAGGTGCGCGCAACGTGAAGTGGGTGTTCAGCCCCAACGTGGGGAACCCGCTGGCGCTGGGTTCGGTGGGGCCGAGCCACTGGAACTGGTACGGCCACTACTACCCGGGCGACGCGTACGTGGACTACCTGGGGCCGCACGGCTACAACGGGCCCAGCGTGTGGGGCGGCGCGTACCAGACGTTCGCCACGGTGTTCACCGGCCGCGACTCGGACAACATCCTCACGGACCTGGAGCGCCGCTTTCCGCGCAAGCCGATCATCATCGGGGAGTTCGCCACGCAGGAGGCGCGCGGATACGACAAGGGCGCGTGGATCAGGGAAGCGTTCGCCACGCTGCGCCGCCACCCGAACGTGGTGGGGGCCATCTGGTTCCACACCCGCAAGGAAGCCGACTGGAGGATCGACTCCAGCCGCTCCTCGCTGGACGCCTTCCGCACCGTCATGCGCGACCCGAACGTGCGTACGTCGTTCCGCTAAGGCATTGAACGTAGACCGAAACATAGAACGGCCCCAGGCACTACGCCGGGGCCGTTCTTTCGTCGTGGAGCATCCCGAAACCGAAATTCTTGACCGGGGCCCCCCTGCTGCCTAATCGTGTGTAGAGACACTTTTTCCGGTCGATCCGCTCCACCCCTTCGGAATCGGCGGCACTGCCCCACCTGAACCTCGGAGATCCGGATGGACACTTTCAACGCGACTCCTGGCCCCACAGGCGAAGGTGCGCTCGACGAGATCCTCGAGCGGCTGGTCCGGATAGAACGGCTCCTCATGGCCGAGCGGCTCGAGCAGCTCGAGGGCCGCGAAGGCACCGAGGGGGAAGAAGAGGACGGTTCCGAGGGGAACGCCGCGTCGGCCGGGATGCTCAAGGAGGCGCTGAGCTCCGCGGCGGCAACCATTGGGGGGCCGTTCCTGGAGTCGCTCACGACCGCGACGGCTCCGGCTGCTTCCGCCGGGGTCCTGGAGACGTTCATCGACGGTCTCGGGTTCCAGCACTTCCGGGGCAGCGAGTTCACGCCGTACTGGAGCCGAGTCCGCAACGGGGTGAAGAACTCCGTCCCCCCCAAGGAGCTGTGGGACAACATCGTGGAGACGCTGGCGGTGCTGGATGCCTTCCGTGCGCAACTAGGCAAGCCCGTCTCGCTGCTCAGCACCTATCGGTCGCCGCAGTACAACGCCGCTGTCGGGGGTGCATCGAAGTCGATGCACAAGGCCTTTCGGGCCGTCGACTTCACCTGCTCCTCCGGAAGGCCAAAGGAGTGGGCGGCGCTCCTCAAGAGCTTCCGGGGCCGGCAGTTCCAGAACCCGCACACGGGAAAGACCTTCACCTTTCGGGGGGGCGTCGGCATCTACGTCGCCAGCAACTTCGTTCATCTGGACACCCGGGGTGTGGACGTGGACTGGAGCGGTTGAAGTACCGCCCCATACAAAGCGGCGAAGACGGAGGCACGGGAGACGACTGAGTCCCCGTGCCTCCGCCCTTTTGGAAGCCCCGCTGTCGTCCGCGTGAACCCCGGAACCACCGGGTTCGGGTGCGCGCTCGCTCTTCCCAACCCCCCGGCCCGGACATTGCGAGCGCCCGGGTGGCTGAAACCCGACCTCGGACCCGTCCATGCTCAACGCTTTCAGAAAGATCCTCCGCCCCACCCTCCGGCAGCAGCTGGAGGATGGCGTGCGCGAAGCCCTCAGGCGCTACGCGGACCGCCGCACCGCGCCCGACCTGCGCGTGTACGTGTCCACCGACCTGGTGCCCGCGGGGATGGGCGAGGCGATGTGGGCCCGCGACGAGGCCGACCACCTGCGCCGCTTCTCCGCCCAGTGGGCGCAGGACAACGGCATCGCGCGCGCCGGGCTCCGTGTGGAGCTGGTGCTGCTGGACACCAAGCGCGAGTTCGCCTTCGTGAAGCCGCTGGGTCTGGAGCAGCCCAAGGAGGAGCCGCCTCCTCCACGCCCCGCCGCACCCCGCGGGCCGGACCGGGCCATGGTCCCCGCCACCGCCGCGCAGCCGTTCGGCGCGCCGCAGCCGGCGTACGGAGGAGGCGGCGGAAGCGGGGCCGTGCTGCAGGTGGTGGCGTCCGAGACGGTGCGCGACCCGATCCCCCTGCAGGGCGAGGTGGTGGTGGGGCGCAAGGCGGAGGCGGGGGTGTTCGCCCTCGGCGACCGCTACATGAGCGGCCGCCACGCCCGCTTCGCCGTGCGCGGCGGGCAGGTGACCGTTACGGACCTGGACTCCAAGAACCGCACCTTTGTGAACGACACTCCCCTGCCGCCTCACCAGGAGCATCCGTTGAATCCGGGAGACACCATCCGCATGGGGAACACGGTGCTCCGCCTGGCGCAGGGCTGAGCCATGCTGGACACCATCCTGAACCTGGGGCTGCGCGCCCTCTACCTCCTCTTCGGCGTGGGCGCCTTCGTGGCGATCCTGCGCTGGAGCTACACGGCGGTGCGCGAGAAGCGGGAGCGGTGGGCCGTTTTCCTCGCCTTCGGCATGCTGCTGCTGGCGGGGGTGTACACGGCCGGCCACGCGCTCATCCTGGCGAACCGCGAGCAGATCGAGGAGGGGCGCGAGCGCTACTCCCGCTTCGGCGACCCGCGCGCGTCGGAGATGAACCGCGGTGACCTGAAGGGGTGGATCCTGGACTGCACCGGCAAGGACGCCAACGCGCTGGCCCGCTACGGGATGCGCGACGGCGAGGTGCAGCGCGTCTATCCGCTGGGCGAGGCGGGCGCCAACCTGCTGGGCGGCGGCGAGGACGCGGACAAGCGCGACTACACCATCGAGCGCCTCTTCGCCGAGCGGCTGCGGGCGCCCAAGAACTTCCGCGAGCGCACGGAGCTGCACGCGGCCGGCGAGGACATGCAGCTCACCCTGTGCGCCGACGCCACGCGCCAGGCGTACGGGCTGCTGAAGCAGTCGGGGTTCCCGGGGGTGGTGGTGATGCAGGACGTGAAGACCGGCGCCGTGGTCGCGTACACCTCCACCGGGACGGCCGAGCAGGCGCCGCTGGGGATCAAGCGCTACACGCTCCCGGGCTCCGTCTTCAAGCTGGCCCTTTCCGCGCTCTGGTGGGACGCCGGGATGGGCGACCGGTACATGGCGTGCCCCGCGTTCATCCAGGTGGGAAACCGCAAGGTCCGCAACTTCGAGAGCCACGAGTACCCGCCCATCGAGATCCCGCGCAAGATGCTCGTGGTCTCGTGCAACACGCAGGCGATCGCGATGGCGTTCCAGATGAGGCAGCAGCTGGGAGAGGAGGCGTTCGCGGACGCCTACCGCCGCTTCGGCTTCATCCCGTACTCGGGCGACGCGCCGGAGGAGGCGCCGGGGCAGTTCTGGAACAGCGCGTCGGAGCGCTGGACGAAGCGCATGACGCCGCCGCCCAACCGCGTCCTCTTTCGCAAGAAGTTCAACCCGTTCGACTGGGCGCAGATGGCGATCGGGCAGGGGCCGGTGGACGTGACGCCGATCGCCGTGTCGCGCTTCATCCAGGCGATCGGCAACAACGGCGTGATGCTGCAGCCCACCATCGAGCAGGACCGCCTGAACGACGTTCCCGAGGGCGCGGCGGTGATGAAGCCCGCCACCTCCATGAAGCTGCAGCGCGCGATGCTCCAGGTGGTGGACAGCGGCACCGCGGTGAGCGTGAAGGCGGCCATGGACCGCCTCACCTGGGACCTGGGGGGGAAGACGGGGACGGTGGACATCCGCCGCGGACAGCGGCCGGACGGGTGGTTCGCCGGGCTGATGCACGGGCCTGACGGGCGAGCGCGATACACCATCGTCGTGTACCTGCAGCAGGCCGGGCAGGGCGGGCGCGCGCCGGCCGGGGTCGCCGCCGCCATGACGAGCTGGATGGCGACGCGCGAGGACGGCCAGGGAGCCATCCGGCAGCCGCGCATGGCCGCGCGCGGGAGGGACTGATGGCGCTCAGGGATCTCTTCCGCCGCTCCTCCAGCCCGCAGCCGCGCGGGCCCATCGGCGTGGCGGTACAGCTCAAGTCGCACAACATCCCCTCCGCCGAGCGGAGCGGGCGGCTGATTCCGGGGCTCCTCTGGTGGGGGCTGGTGGTGGGCGTGGTGTTCTACGTGCTGGCGCACATCTCCATCGCCATGGACGTGTGGCCTGCGCACGGCACCTCGGTGGGGGCCGGGGCCACCTTTGTGCGCGACATGGTGGGGCTGGTGGCGTGGCTCCTCCTCCTCGTCGTGCTGCGCAGGATCGGCTACCGGGGAAGCTGGCCGGTGGTGGTGCTCCCCGTGCTGATCTTCTGCATGGTGCGCCCCTCCATCTTCCAGACCTTCACCGATCCGGCGTACCAGGCGCCGGCGGGGCGCAAGGCGGAGGCGAACGACCTCAAGGCCACCCGCAGCCGCCTCTCCACCATCGAGCGGGCGTACAGCGAAGAGCGCAAGGCGGCCGTCTTCCAGGGCCCGGCGCCGCCGCTCCCCGACCCGTTCACGCAGGCGATGAAGGGGCAGGCGCGCGGCGCGCTGATCCCGCGGCTCCTTACGTACGCACCCGTCTTCCTGGCGCCGCTGGCGCTGCTGGCGGGGTTCCTGATGTCGCGGCGGGGGTGGCTGCTGCGCTGGTTCCGCGACCGGCGATTGTGGATCTTCGCTCCGGCGATGGTCCTCTTCTTCGGGCTGGCCTTCGCGCCGGGCGCGCGCAGCACGGGCAAGGTGTTCGGCACCACGCCGTGGGAGTTGCTGCTGCCGCTCTTCATAGGCGTGTGGGCGGCCACGGTGGCGGACGACGCGTACAACCTGGGGCAGATCGGGCAGGCGTTCCGGCCCCAGCGCGTGGGGCGGCTGCTGCTGTTCGGCGCCATCCCGCTCATCCCCTTCCTGCTGATCCACGAGCTGGGCCTGTCCGTGGTGACGGCGGGGAGCATGGCGGCGATGCTGCTGGTGGGCACGCGGCGCGGGTGGTGGGCGGGGCTGATGCTGGGCGTGTGGGCGCTGCTGGTGTTCGCGGCGTTCAGCACGGACCCGCGCTCCATCCAGCGCCTGAACCTGGCGTACCAGCCGTACCAGGACCTGGAGTCGCTCCCCGCGCAGCAGGCGCAGCGGTGGGGCGAGCGCGCCAACTTCCAGATCAAGCTGTTCGACGCCAACATCCTGGAAGGCGGCCTGCTGGGCGAGGGCGCCGGTCGCGGCCACCCTGAGACGGCGCCCAACGCGGCCGACGACGGCTACATCACCACCATCGCGGCGCACTGGGGGCTGGCGGGGTCGGTGGCGCTGGTGCTCGTCTACACGTATTTCATCATGCAGATGCTGGGGGTGGCCGTCCGCGAGCCCGGGGCGTTCGAGCGCACGCTGGCCACGGGGCTGGCGCTGCTCATCGGCATCCCCTTCTGGCTGGCCACGCTGGGCGGGGTGCGGGTGATCCCGCTTACCGGCGTGGTGGCGGCCTTTGCGGCGCACGGCGGCTCCAAGCTGCTGGCGGCGTCCATCAGCGTGGGGATCATCGCGGGTCTCAGCCACCGCCGAACCGAGGAGGAGCGCCTGGAGCACGCACTCGCCACCCCCATGGAGAGCGGCGAGACCGCCGCGACGGGGGTCCGCATCGTATGAGCGCCCACGCCACAGGACTCGTGAAGATGCACGGCCTCGTCTTCGACGTGGCCGGCATCAGCGCGCAGGGCCCGCGCACCGAGAACCAGGACGCCTTTTCCGTGGACGCCTTCGCCGGCAGCGGGCTGGTGGCGGTGGCGGACGGGATGGGCGGCGAGCGCGCCGGGCGGATGGCGGCCGACACGGCGCTGCAGGCCATCACCGGCCGCGGGCCCATCCACTCGCTGGACGCCGCCCGCTACGCCGTGCGCGCCGCCGACGAAGCGGTCGCCCGCGCCGCGCAGGAGGCGCCGGACGACCGCGCGGGAATGGGTTGCGCCATCGCCATCGCCTCGCTCACGCGCGACCGCAGCCACGGGCTGGGATGGGTGTGCGCCAACGCGGGCGACGTGCGCCTGATCTCGCGCTCGCCGGACGGCACGGTGCGGCTGGAGACGCGCGACCACACCCCCGCGTACGCGCGCTGGGAGGCGGGGGAGATCGCGCTGGACGAGATCCCGGACTCGCCGGGCGCCAACAAGCTGCAGCGCGCCGTGGGCCGCGGCGCCGAGGCGGACGCCACCTGGGTTCCCGTGCGGGCGGGGTGGACGTACCTCCTCGTCTCCGACGGCATCACCAAGGCGATGCGCCTGGACGAGCTGGGCGAGGCGATGGTGGTGGGCGACGCCTCCACGGCGTGCGAGGCGATCGCGCGCAAGGTGGAGGAGCGCGGCCCGGACGACAACTACACCGCCGTCGCCGTGCGCGTGCTGCCGGACGGCGGCGCGGTGGACGACTCGCTGACCCAGGAAAGCCCGCGCCCCGCGGCGACCGCGCGCGGACCCTTCAACCCGCCGGACTCCGTGACCCGAACCCGCAACTCGCCGCTGGCGGGGATCGCCCTGGTGCTGGCGCTGGTGGCGCTGGCCCTGGGCGCCTACGCGCTGATGACCGCGATGAGCGCCCGCAAGACCGCCGACGACAGCATCCAGCGCGTGCAGACCCTCAGCCAGCAGAACGCCGCGCCGCCGGTCACCGTCCCGGCCGACTCGCTCGGCGCCGCCGATTCAGCGGGGGCGCCCGTGACCCCGGCCGTGCAGACCCCGAACGTGCAAGCTCCGGCGCCGGCCGGTCCGCCCGCGCCCGCCAACAGCCGCCCATGACCGACGCCACATCGCACTCCCCGGTTCCGCACGAAGAGCCGCTCCTCGACCAGCTCCTCCGCGAGGCGGTGCCCGAGATCAAGCTGGCGCTGGGCGACCTGATCGACCGCGACAACGCGCGCTCCCTGCCGGACCGCTACGCCCGCCTGCTGCCGGAGACGGTGCTGGTGGTGACGCTGCGCCCGGATGCCGCGCACTCGCTGAGCCCCGTGGCCGAGCAGCTGGAGGGGGAGCTGACCGACTCGTGCATGCGCCATGGCTCGCTGTACGACCGCCCGTACCGCGTGCGGCTGCACGAGGCAGGCGACCCCGGCGCGCCGCTCTTCCGCATCTCCAAGGAGGCCCCCGGCGGCCCCGCGGACCGTCCGGGCCTCACGGAGAGCGGCGCCACGCCGCCACCCGCCGCCTCGCTGGGCACCGTCGCCGCCGCGCCGTTCGCCCCGCCCGTGGCCCCCATCGAGGCGCGCGGCGAGACGATCGCCGTGCCCCCGCCGCGCACCGTCGCACCGCCGCCCGCGCCGAAACCCGCGCCGGCCCCGGCTCCGGCCCCCGCGCCCGTGTTCGACGACCCGGATGCCACGCGGATGGAGGGGATCGCCCCCGCCGCCAGGGACGCGCCGGGGTGGGACGCGACGAAGTGGGAGCTGGTGGTGGAGGACGCGGACGGCGCCGACGCCGAGCGCTTCCCGGTCACCGCCGCCGAGGTGACGGTGGGGCGCCACACGGACAATCCGCAGCTCCAGAGCGACCTGATGCTGAGCGGGGCGCCGCAGGTGAGCCGCCGCCACCTGGTGCTGCGCTGGGCGCCGCGCGACGGCGCACCGGGGTTCCAGGTGGCCAACCTTGGGCTGAACGCACTGCACGTGGAGGACGCCGAGATCGCGGGCGCCAACCTCAAGGGCCCGTACCGCCTGGAGGATGTGCCGGAGCGCCACACGCGCTGGGTGCCGGCCGACGCGCGGATGCGGATCGGCGAGAACGGCCCCATCCTGCGGGTGCGCGCCGCGGCCGTGGCCGCTCCCGACGGCGACGCCGGGCCGGAGGATCCGGAGGCGACGCGGTTCGGATGAGGAACAGCGGGGAATGGGGACTGGGGAATGGGGAATAGGTGAGGCAGCGGCGAAAGCGTCGTTCAAACTATTCCCTATTCCCTATTCCCTGATCCCTATCATCGAGCTCAGGCATACATGTCAGGCATAGAAGCACTCCTCCGCGGCCGCACCCTCGCCGACCGCTACCGGATCGAGGACGTGATCGGGCGCGGCGGGATGGGCGCCGTGTACAGGTCGACCGACGAGCGGCTGGGGCGCGCGGTGGCCGTCAAGGTCATCACCGCGTCGGCGGGGAGCGACGAGGCCGCCCGCGAGCGGATGCGCGCCCGCTTCCGCCACGAGGCCGCCTCCGCCGCGCGCCTTCCGCACCACCCCAACGTGGTGCCGGTGTACGACTACGGCACCGATCCCACGCTGGGTATGGACTTCATCGTGATGGAGCTGCTGCGCGGCGAGGACCTCGCGTCGCGGCTCGCCCGCACGGGTCCGCCCCCGATGGGTGTGTCGCTGCGCATCCTGCGCGAGGCGTCGCGCGGGGTGGCGGTGGGGCACCGCGCGGGGCTCATCCACCGCGACGTGAAGCCGGGCAACGTCTTCCTGGCGCAGGGCGACGACGCGCGCGAGCTGCAGGTGAGGGTGCTCGACTTCGGCATCGCCAAGGCCGTTACCGAGGAGGAGGACACCTCCAGCGGCCTCACGCAGGACGGGCGGGCGCCGCTCTCCCCCGCGTACGCCTCGCCCGAGCAGCTTCGCGGCGAGGCGCGGCTGACCCCGGCGTCGGACGTGTTCAGCCTGGGCGCGCTCGCCTTCCAGCTCCTCGCCGGCCAGCGGCCCTTCAGCGACGCTGACCGCAACCGCATGTCGGTGGGGATGGAGGTGCCGATCCCCTCGCTCCGCGCGCGCAACCCGGCCGTCCCCGGAGAGGTGGAGGGGCTGGTGCAGCGCGCCCTGGCGCACGAGCCCGCGGCGCGCTTCGAGAACGCGGGCGCCTTCGCCGACGCCCTGGACGCCGTGATCCGCCGCCTGCCGGAAGAGACCGCCGCCGCGCGCGTCCCCGCCGGCGCGGTGGTCACGCCGCCGGCGCCGGACCGCGTGTACGGCGACGACCGCACCGTCCTGGCCGGTGCGGGAGACGAGGACCGCACCGTGCTCGCGCCGCCGATGCATCCCGCGGCCGGGCCGCCGCCGCCCTACACGCCGCCGCAGCCGTACGCGCCGCAGCCCATGCGCCCGCCGCAGCCGGTGATCCCGCCGCGCCGCATGGTGGAGCCGGAGCGGAGCGGAGCGGGGAAGGCGTTCGCGGTCGGCGCGGTGGTAGTGGCGCTGGGCGGCGGCGTCTTCGCCTACCAGCAGATGAACCGGGACGAATCCGGCGAGCCCCCGCTCTCCACCCTCTCGGACTCCGCCCGGGCGGACAGCGCGGGCACGGACTCGATGGACTCCACCGACGCGCTGGCGCTGAGCATGGAGGGGCGCCGCGCGCTGCAGGCGCAGAACTTCGGCGCCGCCGCCGACTTCTTTCGCCGCGCCTCCGAGGCCGATCCCAACAACGCCGGCTACCGCGACGGGTACGCCTTTGCGCTGCTGAACCTGGGGCGCGCCGAGGAGGCGGAGCGGGTGCTGGTGGAGGCGATCCGCATCAACCCGCAGTACGACCTGCTGCACAGCCACATGGCCGACGCCCTCCTGGCGCGCGGCGACACGACGGGCGCGGTGCAGTCGCTGGAGCGCTTCATCCAGCTCACCCCCGACCGCCCCGCGCAGACTCAGGCGCAGCAGCGGCTCCAGGCACTGACGCAGGCGCTGCAGGCGACCCCGCCGCCGCCGCAGACCTTCGACAGCACCACCGTCCCGGCCCCCACCCCGGCGCCGCCGGACACGAGCACCGCCCCGCGCGACACCATCCGCATGCAGGGCTGATGGCGGAGTGGCGGGTGACGGTGCGCGGCGACGGCCGGGTGGCGCTCCCCGCCTACGGCATGGCGGACGCGGAGCACCAGGTGGAGAAGGAGCTGGAGGAGGCCTGGCCCGGCTGCGCGGCGGACGTACTGGAGGTCGCCCGCACGGACGACCGCGCGCGCATCGTAGAGGAGTTCTCTGTCCGCTACCGCGTGCGCGGCACCGTCACGCACGCCGCCGACACAGAGGCGGAGGCGCGCACCGCCGCCCTGCGCGGCCTGCGCGCGCGCTTCGCCGGGACGCGCTACGCGGGCGTGGCGTGGGAGGTGGTGCCGTAGGGGCCGCGGGCCCCCGCCCCCGCTCGTCACCTCGCTGCCCCTCCCCCAATAACTACCTGGGGGAGGGGGCGCCCGCACGCACCCGTGCCGGTTCTCCGGTACGGCCTGTCGCACGCGTCCGGTAGGGGCTGCGATTCATCGCGCCCGCCCTCTCCCCCACCTGGAACTCTGCGTCCGGGACCAACACCCGTAGGGCAGACCTGCGTGTCTGCCCTCCCCCGCGCCGCCTGGACCGCCGCGTTCCGCACGATACAGGATGCTCCAACGCCGGCCTGCTCTTGCGGGCCCCGCGCGCGCTGGCATAGCATCCGCAGAGATGGAACAGCCCAGCGATCCACGCCCAATTCAACCGCCGGAGATCCGCCGCATGTCCACGCCGGAGATCAAGCTCGACTCCCTCCTCCAGGAAGACCGCGTCTTTCCGCCGCCGCCGGAGTTCGCGCGCCAGGCGCTCGTTTCGGACGCCGAGGTGTACGCGCGCGCCGCGGCGGACCCGCAGGCGTTCTGGGCCGGGTGGGCCGAGCAGCTCCACTGGTTCCGCCGCTGGGACACGGTGCTCGAGTGGAATCCGCCCGAGGCACGGTGGTTCGGGGGCGGCACCCTGAACGCGTCGTACAACTGCCTCGACCGTCACCTCGATGGCCCCAACCGCACCAAGCAGGCGCTCCTCTGGGAGGGCGAGCCGGGCGACCGCCGCGGCTACACGTACGAGGAGCTCCATCGCGAGGTGGGCCGCGCCGCCAACGCGCTCAAGGGGCTCGGGGTGAAGCGCGGCGACCGCGTGGCCATCTACCTCCCCATGATTCCCGAGGCGGCCATCGCCATGCTGGCGTGCGCGCGGATCGGGGCGGCGCACTCGGTGGTCTTCGGCGGCTTCTCGGCCGAGAGCCTGCGCGACCGCATCCGCGACGCCGAGGCGAAGGTGCTGATCACGGCCGACGGCGGCTACCGGCGCGGCGGGGTGGTGGCCCTCAAGCGCGCCGCGGACCAGGCAGTGGAGGAGGAGGGCGGGTGCCCCACCATCGAGCACGTCCTCGTCGTCCGCCGCCACGGCGCGAGTGGAGACTCCGTGGGCGAGGCGGCGATGAAGGATGGCCGCGACGTGTGGTGGCACGATGTGGTGGACGCGGCGGAGCCCGAATGCCCGGCCGAGGAGATGGACGCGGAGGACCTCCTCTACATCCTGTACACCTCGGGCACCACGGGGAAGCCCAAAGGGATCATGCACACCACCGGCGGCTACATGACGCAGGTGTGCGCCACCACGAAGTGGGTCTTCGACCTCAAGGACGACGACGTCTACTGGTGCACCGCGGACGTGGGATGGGTGACGGGGCACTCGTACGTGGTCTACGGGCCGCTCGCCGCCGGGGCCACCGTCGTCATGTACGAGGGCGCCCCCGACTGGCCGGACCGCGCGCGCATGTGGAAGATCGTGGAGGACTACCGCGTCACCATCCTCTACACGGCGCCCACCGCGATCCGCGCCTTCATGAAGTGGGGGACGGACTTCCCCGCGCAGCACGACCTCACCTCGCTGCGGCTGCTGGGCACCGTGGGCGAGCCGATCAACCCCGAGGCGTGGATCTGGTACTACAGGTTCATCGGCGGGGAGCGCTGCCCCATCGTGGACACGTGGTGGCAGACGGAGACGGGCGCCATCATGATCGCCCCGCTCCCCGGCGTCACGCACACGGTGCCGGGCTCGGCCACCACCCCGTTCCCCGGCATCCGCGCGGACATCCTGTCGCTGAACGGCGAGTGCATCGGCACGGGGGGCGGCTTCCTGGCCATCCGCGACCCGTGGCCCTCCATGCTGCGCGGCATCTGGGGCGACCCGGAGCGCTTCCGCGAGACGTACTGGAGCAAGTGGGCGGGCAAGACCGTCGACGGCTCGCAGCCCGGCGAGGGCGTCTACTTCCCCGGCGACGGGGCCAAGCGCGACGAGCGCGGCTACTTCTGGGTGATCGGCCGCATCGATGACGTGCTGAACGTGGCCGGCCACCGCATCGGCACCATGGAGGTGGAGTCCGCGCTCGTGGACCACCCCTCCGTGGCCGAGGCCGCCGTCGTCGGCAAGGCGCACGAGCTCAAGGGCCAGGCGGTGGCGGCGTTCGTCACCCTCAAGGAGGGCCAGGAGCCCACCGAGGCGCTCAAGAAGGAACTGAGCGAGCACGTCGTCCGTAAGATCGGCGCCATCGCCCGCCCCGACGCCATCCTCTTCGCCGGCGACCTCCCCAAGACCCGCTCCGGCAAGATCATGCGCCGCCTTCTCAAGGACATCGCCGAGGGGCGGGCGCTGGGGGACACGACCACGCTCGCCGATCCGAACGTGGTGCAGCGGCTCAAGGGGGAGTACGAGGCGAAGGAGGGTTGAACACTCCGGGGGAGCGGTGCCCCCGTCATACGCGCTGTAGAGCGCACTTCGGGGACGTGATGTAGGCGCCGCCGTCATATTGGACACACCGGCTGAAATCCAGCCGGTGTGTCCATCCATATTCTAGAGAGCCGCTACATCATACCCCGCCTCGAACCCCAACCCCGAGCTTCATGCAACAAAACACCGAGGGGAGAAAACTCGTGCGGGACGCGCGCAAACACCTCCCCACCCACCCGGACGGTGAGCCGCATAGCGGCATCATCGCCGAGCTGCGGAAGGCGCTTCCCGACGCCGGAGGCGTAGCACGCGCCACCGCGAAGCGCTCTCCCGGCGGGGCCGCCGAAGACCGCGCCGCACTGTACGCCGCCCTTCCCCAGCATCCCGACGAAGCCACCTCCACCCGTAAAGCGCGCCATGGCTGACGCCCAGATCTCCAACGACCCGACCAAGCCCTTCGACATCAACATCGTCGGCCAGACGCCGCACGTCTTCGCCTACCGCATGTGGCACAAGCAGCCGGGCGCAGCCGACTTCACGCAGTTCGCGGAGGGCGACACCGGCGACGCGGTTCCCGATCACGTGCAGCTGGGGCCGGTGCCATCGGGGACGCTCGTGAAAGCCGCCTTCGCCGTGGGCGGGAAGATGAAGAACTACCGCGTACTCGTAACCTTTGCGCAGGGCGGAAAGATGGTCGTCGGCGGAGCCGTCACCGTAACGGGCCAGACGTTGGGCGGTGGTGGCGGCGCGCGGATACTCACCTTCGTCCTGGCCTGAGGAGAGCGGACATGAAAATGCGCGGCATTCTCGGCGCGGTTGCGGCATCGCTCACGCTCCTTTATCCCGCGCGGGCACAACAGCCTTCCAGCGCGCCCGAGTTCATCACGGCGGTCCCGGAGAGCCCCGCCTTCATCTTCCTCAACGCCAGCCCCACCAAGGTCACGCGCCCGGGTGCAACGCGCGATTTCGGCGCGAGCCTGATCAACGGCATCAACGACGAGGGGAAGGTGCAGCAGGGGTTTGCGCTGGAGGCGACGCCCATCGGCGTGGTCCCCGGGTTCAACCTCACGCTTCCCGAATACCGCAAATGGCCAAACTTCGTCGCGGCGAACGCGCAGCTCTCCCTCGGCACCGTGCGCGCGGCGGCGGACAGCGCGTCGACCGACCTTGCGGTGGGACTGCGTCTGACGCTGCTGGATCAGGGCGATCCGCTCCTGAATCAGACGTTCACGACGGAGCTGGGGGCGCAGCTGCGCAAGTGCACCGCCATCGACCCAAACAAGCCGGACGATGAGAACGAGAAGGCGATCGCTGCCTGCGCGGACTCGGTTACGAGCGAAGCGTACGGCACCTGGACGAAGGCGCACTGGAACGCGCGCCGCGTGGCGATCGGAGTCGCGGGAGGTACTCGGCTTGAGCAGTCGAGCCTGTCGGAAACGGACGGACTGGGCGCACAGTTCTGGGCCGTGGCTGCAAACCCTATCGGAACCAGGGCGCAGATCATCGGGCAGCTGACCGGCGGCCGTCGCACCTTCGGCACCGACACGGTGGCGTCCACGCGGATCACGTACGGCGCGCGGCTGGTAGGCGGGAGCGCCACCTTCAATGGCTTCGCTGAACTGGTCGGGGAGCACTCATCCCTCACCTCGGAGACGACGGCGCTCTGGTCCGGAGGCATCGAATTCCGGATCAGCGAAGACCTGTGGATCGCCACCGGCTTGGGAACACGCTATCACGAGTTGGAGAAGGACGCCCGCTCCGTGGTGATCGCCAACCTGCGCTGGGGGATGACGAGCAAGTCACGCTTCGCAAGCCTGCGCTGAAGGAGGCTGCTCCGGCGCGGACGGGATTATCGCTGATGACGTGAGTGTCCAAGGGGAGCGGCTTTACCTGCCCGCTCCCCTTTCCATTTGGCACGATGTGGACGCGGGCACGTTCCCCGCGTACTCACCGCGCGATCCTGGCGCGTCCCCAACACCCGTCCCGATGAAGATCGCCACGTACAACGTCAACGGCATCAACGCGCGGCTGCCAATCCTGCTGCGCTGGCTGGAGGAGATGAAGCCGGATGTGGCGTGCCTGCAGGAGCTGAAGGCGCCTGCCGAGAAGATCCCGGAAGAGGCGATCCGGGCGGCTGGCTACGGCGCGGCGTGGCACGGGCAGAAGGGGTGGAACGGGGTGGCGATCCTGGTGCGCGGCGGCGAGCCGGAGGAGGTGCGCCGCGGCCTTGCCGGAGAGCCGGAGGACGAGCAGAGCCGCTACATCGAGGCGACCGTACGGGGCATTCGCATCGGGTGCCTCTACCTGCCCAACGGCAACCCGCGCCCCGGGCCGAAGTTCGACTACAAGCTGCGCTGGCTGGACCGGCTGGCGAAGCGGGCCGCCGAGCTCCTCGACGAAGGCGGCCCGGTGGTACTCGCCGGGGACTACAACGTGATCCCGACCGATCTGGATGCCTACAAGCCCGAGCGCTGGGTAGAGGACGCGCTCTTTCAGCCGGAGGTGCGGGATGCGTTCCGGCGCCTGGTCGAGGCGGGGTGGACCGACGCCGTCCGAACGATGCACCCTGACCAGCGCATCTACACGTTCTATGATTACTTTCGCAACGCGTTCGGCCGCGACGCGGGGCTGCGCATCGACCACCTGCTGCTGAGCCCCGCGCTGGCCCCGCGCCTGACCGCGGTGGGCATCGACCGCGAGGTTCGAGGGTGGGAGAAGTCCAGCGACCACGTGCCGACGTGGATCGAGATCGCGGACGATTGACGGCCCCACACCTCCACCCGGACCGTGGCCCATGCATCCCAACGAAGCGCTGATCCACCGGTTCTACACCTGCTTCCAGGCGCGCGACGCCGACGGCATGCAGGCGTGCTACCATCCCGAGGCCACCTTCAGCGACCCCGCGTTCGGCGAGCTGGACGTGGCCCGCGCCGCCGCCATGTGGCGCATGCTCTGTGCACGCGCGGCGGATCTCGATATCCAGTGCTCCAGCGTGCGCGCGGACGATGTGGAGGGGAGCGCGCAGTGGGCGGCGATCTACACCTTTACGCAGACCGGCCGCAGGGTTTACAACCAGATCGACGCGCGCTTCGTCTTCCGCGAAGGGCTGATCGTGCGCCACGAAGACAGCTTCTCCTTCTGGCGCTGGTCGCGCAGGGCGCTCGGACCCGTGGGGCTGCTGCTGGGCTGGAGCCCGCTGCTGCGCAACCGCGTCCGCGCGACCGCCAACCGTCAGCTCGCCCGCTACATGCGCGAGTCGTCGGGGACCTGACGCGAAGCGGGGCGCTCCAGGCCAGGAGCCGCCCCGCTTCGGGTGTGCCGCATACGGCGCGCTAGGAGATGACGTCGCGCGTGCCGTCCGGCCCGATTACCTCCGCGCGCTCGCGGCGCACGGTCTCTTCGATCACCTGCTCCTCGATCACGCGCGTCTTGCGGATCACGAGCTCCTCGCGGGCGACGAGGCGCTTGGTGACGACCAGCTCCTCCTCTACGAGAGGGATGTACATGATGTCGCCCTCGGTGCGCGGCTCCAGCCCGGCGCCAGGGGGCAGGGGGCGGCGCTCCACCTCCACCTTCTCGCGCGTCACGGGGATGGTCTGGCGGATGACCTGCTCCTCGATGTGCTTCTGCACCACCACCTCGCCGACCGGCACCTCGCGCTTCCCCACCACCAGCTCCTCCTCGGAGAGCACGACCCGCTCCTCGCTCCCCGCAAGCTCGCGCGCCGGCGCACCCGCGGCCAGCCCGTGCGTCCCCGTGCCCGCGGGCGCGGTGCCGGTGAGCCCGCTCGTGCCCGTACCGATCCCGCCGTGCACCTGGGCCGCCGCTTGAGCCACGATGCCGGAGTTCGCGAGCGAGTCGGCGGCCCGGGCGTGGTCCAGCACGGTGGCATCGGGGTCCCGGAAGGGGAGCGGGGTGTTCGTGGGCGTGGTGGGGAGGGTTGCGGCGCTCTCGCCCGTGACGCCGTCCAGGTGCACACGCCGTCCATCGTCCACGCGGGCGCTGCCATAGGGCACGAACACGCGTTTCCCACCCGGGATGCGTGCAACCGAAGCCTCCAGCGCGACGGCGATGAAGCGCGGCCCCTCGCCGCGGGCGTCGCCCAGCACGTCCGCCACGTTGCCCAGCAGGGTGCCGTCGCCCGCGAAGACGGGGCGGCCGATCAGCCCCAGGTCCGCGCCCGCCCCCAGCTCGCCCAGCGACACAAGGTCATCCATCGATACGTCCATCGTTCCTCCCCGCCAGCCAGGGCATGTTCCGTCCGGCCGGCGCGGAGCGCGCCCCCGGAGTGCGGGCGGGGGAGTGCAAGCGGCATTCCGGGATGCGGGCCCGGGGGCGGGGGTAGGCGCGGGGGAGAGCACGGGCAGCCACGCGGGGCGCCCCTACGGATGTCGGCCAGATGGGCGGTGGTGGAGGTGGGGGCGAGGGTGGGCAGACACGCAGGTCTGCCCCTACCGGTTACGGTGCGGTGGGCGTCGGTCGAGGAAGGCAAAGGGCGGGCGCGATGAATCGCAGCCCCTACGGATCGGTGCGGCAGGGCGAACCGGAGGACCGGCACGGATGCACGCAAGCGCGAGCAGGGAGAGGGCCTGCGATGCCGGCAGCGGCACATTGAATTCTCCCCCTCGCCCGCCCTGCGCCCCCGCGGGCGGGGGAGGGGGTCGGGGGGGAGGGGGCCCCCTACACCGCCCCCAACCCCGTATTCGCCCGCACGTTCAGCTCGCTGTACGCTGCCTCCGATACCGGATCGCGCGACAGCAGCGAACCCAGGATCGCGGCCAGGAAGCCCAGCGGCACCGAGACCACTGCCGGGTTGTCCAGCGGAAAGATGGCGGCGGCCTGGATCAGGTGGCGGCTCGCCGCGGTCGGCGGGTCCACGCCCATGACGGCGGGGCTCAGGACGATCAGGACCACCGACGAGATCAGCCCCACCAGCATCCCCGTCACCATCCCCGTGGTGTTGAAGCGCCGCCAGTACAGCGTCAGCAGGATGGCGGGGACGTTGGCGCTGGCCGCCACGGCGAAGGCCAGGCCCACCAGGAACGCCACGTTCAACGACCGCAGCGCGATCGCCATCCCGATCGACAGGACGCCGATCAGCGCGGCGGCGATGCGGGCCACGCGCACCTGCTCCTTTTCGTCGTGCCCCTCGCCGCGCTTCACCACGCTGAACCAGATGTCGTGCGCGAATGCGGACGAGGACGCGATGGTCAGCCCCGCCACCACGGCCAGGATCGTGGCGAAGGCGATCGCCGCCACGAACGACAAAAAGATCTCGCCCCCCACCTCCTGCGCCAGCAGCGGCGCGGCGAGGTTCTGGTTGGGGACGATCTTACCTTCCTTCATCAGCCCGATGTTCGCCTTCCCCACCAGCGTCGCCGCGCCGAAACCGAGGAAGGTGGTCATGATGTAGAAGGAGCCGATCAGGATCATCGCCCACACCACCGAGGTGCGCGCCGCGATGGCCGAGGGCACCGTGTAGAAGCGCACCAGGATGTGCGGCAGCCCCGCCGTTCCAAAGATCAGCGCGATGCCCAGCGAGATCAGCGAGAGCGGACCCCACTTGCCGTGGTAGTACAGGCCGGGCTGCGTGAAGTCCTTGGTGATCGGCGCACCGCCGCCGGGGCAGACGCCGTCCTTGACCGCCCCTTCCGCGCACACCTGTCCCGTCACCCCGGCGACCGCGTCGAAGAACTGCAGGAAGGAGAAGTTGAAGCGGTACATCACCAGCAGCGACAGCAGGATGGTACCCATCATCAGGAGCACGGCCTTCACGATCTGCACCCACGTCGTCGCCAGCATCCCACCGAAGATCACGTACACAAGCATCAGCGCGCCCACCATCACGATGGCGAGGTTGAACGAGATCTGCGGGATCAGCAGGCTCACCAGCGAGCCGGCGCCCACCATCTGCGCGATCATGTAGAAGAGCGAGACGGTGAGCGTGGAGATCGCCGCGACGGTGCGCACCTTGGGGCTCTTGAGGCGGAAGGCCAGCACGTCCGCCATGGTGAACTTGCCCGTGTTGCGGAGCGGCTCCGCCACCAGCAGCAGCACGGTGAGGTACGCCACCAGCCAACCCACCGAGTACATGAAGCCATCGTAGCCGTAGAAGGCGATCAGCCCCGCGATTCCCAGGAACGAGGCGGCGCTCATGTAGTCGCCCGCCACGGCCCATCCGTTCTGGAAGCCGGTGATGCTGCGCCCGGCGCTGTAGAACTCGGCCGTGGTCTGCGTGCGGCGCGATGCCCAGAAGGTGATCCCCAGCGTCAGAAGCACGAAGGCCACGAACATCAGGAGCGAAGTGGTCACCGGGCACCTCCCGCGTGGGCGCGCGACGCGATCCGCTCGGCCTGCGCGTCGAAGGCGCGGGCTCGGCGCACGTACATCACCATGAGGATCCACGCCATGAAGAACTGCGACAGCGCAAAGAGGTAGGCGATGTTCACGTTCCCCACCACGTCGCGCCCCATCGCCCGGGGGAAGTATCCCACGAGCACCGGGAGGGCGAAATAGTAGACCACGAAGAAGAGCGTGGCCGGGAGGATGAAGCGCCGCTTGGCGGCCACCAGCGCGCGGAACTCGGGGTCGCTCTCCAGCCGCGCCCACGCATCGGCGGTGAGCACGTCGGGCGGCGGCGGTGTGGACGGACCGGACATGGAGGACCCCGGGTGTAGGGAACGGCGGGCTCTTTCGCGAATCGGGATGGGTCGTGGGACGTTAGGCCGGTGCGCGCGCGTTGACAAGGGGACGCGGCGGGGGGCATTCTCAGCGCGCACCTTCGGCGGAGGGGTCGCGGGATGACGGTGGTCACGATTGCGAGGCAGTTCGGCGCCCGCGGCGAGGCGGTGGCCAACCGGCTGGCCGAGGCGCTGGGCTGGCGCCTGCTGGACCGCGCGCTGGTGGAGCGGATCGCCGCGGAGCTGGAGGTGGCGCCGGAGCAGGTGGAGGCCAACACCGAGCGGGTGGAGCGCTTCGTGGAGCGGCTGGGGCTCTACCTGTCGGAGAGCTTCCCCGAATCGCTCGCCGGCCTCCCCGCCGCGCTCTCGCCCGAGGCGACGGCGAAGGCGGCGCGGCGCATCGTCGCCCAGGCCGCGGCAGAGGAGCCGGCGGTCATCGTGGGGCACGGGGCGCAGTGCATCCTGCGTGGCCACGCGGACACCTTTCACGTGCTCCTCCACGCCCAGTTCGCGGCACGAGTGGCGCGGGTGAGGGAGCACTTCGCCCTCGACGAGCGCGTCGCCACCGAGCGCGTGCGCCGCTCGGACGCGGACCGGCGCGCGTACGTCCGCGAGCACTTCGGACAGGACTGGCTCGATCCCGCCCTGTACCACCTCAGCGTCGACACGGCGCGCTTCGGGGTAGAGGGGACGGCGGAGCTGATCTGGGAGGCCACCAACCGCATCCTCACACAGAGCCACAGAGGGGACGACAAGAACAACTGAAGGTAGTTCTCTGTGCCTTCGCTGTTCCCTCCGTGCTCTCTGTGTGATGCTTTTCTTTCGGATGGAGGGACGATGGACGAGGAGAGGGGGCTCAGGCTGGGGCACATCACGTACAGCAACTGCTTCCCGGTGCACGCGGGGATCCTGGATGGCGGGCTGGGGGCGGGGCTCTCGGTGGTGGAGGGGGTGCCCTCGGAGCTGAACGGAATGCTGGATCGCGGCGAGATCGACGTGGCGCCGTCGTCCAGCATCGAGTTCGCGCGGCACGCGGATGCGTACGGCATCATGCCACAGCTGGTGATCGGGTCGCGTGGGCCGGTGAGGAGCATCCTCTTCCTGGCGCGCCGCCCACCCGAGTCGCTCGAGCGGGCGCGGGTGGCGATCCCCACCGCGTCGGCCACATCGGTGGTGCTGCTCAAGGTGCTGCTGCGCACCCGGTGGGGCGTGGAGCCCACCTTCCACTGGTTCGACCAGGCGCGCGACGACCCCTTCGCCGGCGGCGCGGACGCGGCGCTCTTCATCGGCGACGTGGCGCTTCGCGGAGGACTGCACCCCGCCCTTCCCTTCCGCTTCGACCTTGGCGAAGTTTGGTGGCAGCAGACTGGGCTCCCCTTCGCCTTCGCCGTGTGGCAGGTGGCGGGGGGCAGCCCGAACGCGCTGCGCCGCCTGCACCGCACCCTGCTGGCCTCGCGCGAGTACGGCGCGCGCAACCGGGCGGAGCTGGCGGCGCGCTGGGGGCCGCACTTCGGATTCGAGCCCGCGTTCCTCGATCGCTACTGGGGCGATCTTTCGTTCGACCTGGATCCGTCCATGATCGAGGGGCTTCGGGCGTTCTATGCCCTTGCCGCCGAGATCGGCGAGATCCCGCGGATTCCGGAACTGCGCTGGGCCGTGTAGGCAGGACCCCGTCAGAACCGCCCGCGCTCGCGCATTCGCCTGCAGATACACGATCGGAGCCGCTCCCGGCTCCGCTCCCAGCGCCACTCCTCCACACACGGTCCGTATCCATGAAGAAACGATTCATCGCAGCCGTAGCAGCCGCCGCCCTGGTCTCCGCTGCTCCGGCGCGCGCCCAGACCGACACCGTACCCGCGTACCAGCAGGTCATCTCCGCGAATCCGCTGGGCCTCCTCTTCGGCTACTTCAACGGCGAGTACGAGCGGGCGATCAGCAGCACCTCCACCGCGGGTGTGGCCGGGGCGTACTTCTCGGCGGACAACGACGCGCTGGCGACCATCGAGGCCAAGTTCCGCTACTATCCGCAGGCGCGCCCGCTCTCCGGCTTCTCCATCGGCGCCTCGCTGGGCTACGGCCAGGTGACCGACGAGGAGGATTTCGACGAGTTCATCGTGGACTCGCAGGCGCAGCAGGATGACGGCCCGACCTCGTCCGCGTTCATCGTGGGTGTGGAGCTGAACTACAACTGGCTGGTGGGTCGCGACCGCCGCTTCTTCATCGGCACCGGCATCGGCGCCCGCCGCCTGCTCGGCGGCGACGTGGACAACGAATCCGACCTCCCGGTGGTGATCCCGAGCATCCGCCTGGTGAACATCGGCTTCGCGTTCTGAGGGGGCCCTCACCCCCAGCCTCGCTCCGCGACGCATCCTCCTCCCCCAAAACTGCCTGGGGGAGGGGGATGCGTCGATACAGCGGAGGTAAGTAGAAGAAGACGGACGCCGGCTCCGCGGGTGCGCAGAATGGGGCGGTCCAAGCTCCCATCACGCTCACTCGCAGAACCGGCGTCCGACCTCGAAGCTGAAAGAGCAGCGCCGAACAAGAAACCCACCTGCACCGGCGCACCGCTGCGGACCCGCCCTAGCGTTCCAACAGCCAGCCTACGGCGCCACCGAGCACTGCTCCAATGAGAACTCCTCCTGCGGCACCACCGAGAGTCGCAGATCCGATTCTCGTTCCTTGACTCCGCTCGGCATTATCGATCGCGTAGCCGCCCGCGAGCCCTACGGCCCCGAATACAACTGCTCCGATCAGCGCCCCCGCGGTCCTGCCACGAATGCGTGTGCCCTTTCTCGCGAGCTCCCCTTCCTGTAAGTAATGAGCGCGGGTTGAGCTGAGCGAGGCTTGCCGCCGGAGCCCGAGCGATGCGGCTCCCACGGACACCGGTGTCGCGGTGTCGTTCTCCACCGGGAGGGAGAACACGCCCCGGCTCCCCATTCCCAGCGAAACTTCTCTAACGGAGGACTGCGCTGCCATGGAGGTCGATGCTCCAAGGATCGCCAAAGTCGGAGCCGCGGTCCGAAGAAGTAATGCTATCAGCAGACGAGCACCGTTGGATCGTTGCACGTTGTATTACCTGGAGGCGGGTTGATGGCAACGCTCGCGATCTTGGTGGATCCGTCTGAGTGATCCGTCACCTCAACAGAGTAGTGGTGGGTCGGATCGCCCTGGCTAACCGTAACGCGGATCGTCCGGGCAGTGACTCCGTTGAACAGCCCGAGCCAGCGGTATGAGTACGGACCCTCCCCACCGAGCGGGTTTGCGGTTAGATCCATCGTTTCCGGCTCGTTGTAGCCACCCCCACTCACAGTGTTGCCGAGAATCTCAGCATTCCACATCCCCCCGACAGCGCGCATCGCCATCACGAGGCCGTACCCCGAGTCCGGGTCCCGGCCGGTGGGGCCGATATCACGGGCAGTACTTATAAGCCGCTGACGAACCTCGTAATTGCGCATCGAAGGGTACTTGGACCTCACGAGCGCCGCGACGCCTGCCACGATAGTAGATGCGTTCGAGCTGTTTGCACTCGTCGTCCATTCCGGCTCACCCAGCCCGATGGCCCCGACGGTGGGTTGCCCGTGGTAAGCAGAGAGTTCCACCTTGTCGCTATGGTGGCTCCCGGAGTACCGAGTATCGGTGTAGAAGTCAATCGCAGAAACCGCGATCACGTCCGGGTGGACTGCCGGAAACATCGCTCCTTCAACAAGCTGACCCCACCATCCGGCGCTACCCACCGCGGCGGTAAACAGCACGTCATATGAGGGGGACCAGTAGTAGAGGCTCAGCCGATCCGACACCGCGTTACTCTCGTCTTCGCAGCGGAATGCCATCTGAACCACTTTCGCGTTGTACTTCACCGCGGTATCAAGCGCGGCCGCGACACGCCAGGTGCTAACGTCCAGGTAGAAGTCGCTGTGCTTGATGCTCAACGGGCTCGATCCGTATGCCACACCTACCACGTGATACCCATCGCGCTTTGCCGCAAGAACCCCGGCTTGGTGGGTGCCGTGCCCAAACGTATCTTGGAGGGGCTCCGAAGGGTTAACCCTCTTGGCTGCAAAGTTGGACAGCTGGTGCCCATATTGCCAAATGTCGATCCCAGAGTCGATCAGCCCGATAACTACACCCGCACCTGTGCTCCGTCTCCACGCCTGATCGATCTCCATCTTGTTGAAAATCCACGGGACACTATCCCCATTAAGATAGTATGCACCGTAGTTCGGGTCACCCCCCGAACTGCTGCTACTGCTAGAGCTCAGCCGCTTTTCACTCGGGCGGAGCCCGAGTTGGAAGGCGGGTGCAGCGGGCGCGGCGATCGGGTCGGCCGAATTGAGAACGGCGGGCTCTATGTAGTCGATGAATGGATGCGCGCGTAGCTTGCGCAGCTGCTCAACACTTGAGACCTGAATGAGGACTGCTGGAATCACCTCGTCGACGTTGAGGACAGTTCCACCGTGGGCAGTCGTCAAGGTCTGAACCGCCCTCTGCCATACCGCATCAGAAACGAGCCGCTGAGCGCGGTACATTCCACGCGCTGTGCCGGGCGCTTTCACACCCACCATCACGGTCGTATCGTGCTCGGTGATGTACGTCCACAGGTCAGTATCGCTGATGGTCATCCAGCGATTGTCGCGTACCGGAACACCCTGGATGGTCGCAGGGCTCATCCCGGCTTTGGGTTTCGTTGATTTGCTAAGTCCGGTCGGGTCGTCACACGCAGCCAGAGCCTAAGAGTCCTGCTGCCGCGACAAGTCGTCTGAGGAGCATAAAATGAGGTGGATTTTGGGAAAATAGCGGCAGTCGGGATTCGGCTGCCCGGTGCGTCTCTTCAACTGTCTGCGTGTGGAGGGTCCCACGCATTCCCCCGAAGCCGGCCGAGATAAGCCTCGACGTTCAAGGCGACGGCAAGGGCAATTAGTGTGGGTGCGGTAGGTATGAGGGAATCAAGCGCAGGCCGGCTCCTGATACAAAAGGAACCTATGAACCGACTTGAGCCTTTCGGGCCCGGACCGGGACCGGAACGGTGCTGCATGGATGAGTAAGCCCGCACAGTGCCGGGCCAGTGTCGTTTCCGATGCCGAGCTGGCCTTCACGGTTAGCCCCCCAGCAGTACGCTGCGCCGTCCGCGGTGAGGCCGCAGGTGTGGAACATACCGAGGCTCACATCGCTGAACCGCAAGGCGCTTGCGACGACGACTGGCGTCTCGGAGTAGTCGTCCGGCGCGGAGCCGCTGCCGAGTTGACCCAGTCTGTGCGCGCCCCAACAGTTGACCCTTGCGTCTGAATCGAGTCCGCAGCCGTGCCCTGTGCCGACCGCTACCTGGGACAAACCGGTACTCGTTCGACGGACAGGTCTCACGGTTTGGATATTGCCTCCCCAGCAATAGGTGACGCTGGAAGCAGTCGTAGCGCACGTCTCGCCGCCAGCGCGCACATGCTGCACAGGCTCCAGGACTGCTACGGAAGAGGGAAGCAGGGTACAGCGAAGATCGTATCCGTCCGCACAAACATCTGGGGTGTGTGCGCCGCCAGTCACTGCGTAGGAAAAATTGTCACCCCAGCAGAGTACGCGTCCCTCATCGGTGACTCCGCAGGTATGCGCATCCCCGGCCGCAAGATCTATGAACCGGTGATTGCCAGTGGTGCGCACCGGAGTCGTGCGACTGGAGGTGGTGCCGTCACCAAGCTGCCCCCACCGATTGTCCCCCCAGCAGTGCACCGCACCTTCCATGGTCAAGCCGCACGTGTGCACCTGACCTGCAGCGAGCGATATGAACCGAACTCCGGTCTCAACGCGGACGGGGTGGTCGGCTCCACGAGTGGTGCTTCCGATGCCTAATTGACCAGAATTCTGGAGCGGTCCGGTCGCGCCCCAGCAGTATGCCTCGCCCGCCGCTGTCAGCGCGCATGTATGATAAAAACCCACCTCAATTGACTTGAACTTCCGTCCACCTTGAACCAGAACGGGGATAGAACTGTTGACGCTGGCACCGTTACCCAGCTGCCCGTCTGTACCGCGCCCCCAGCAGAGTGCAACGCCAGAAGCACTGACCGCACAACTCGTCTGGCCCCCGGCCGAAATTGCAACGAGGGGCTCATCCACCGTTCCGGGTTCTGCGGGGTTCCGGCACCCGAGCATTCCAGATGCGGTGATAGCCACAACAATGAGCTTCCGGAGTGGAGAGATGTGCATCATGCGAGCTGATTGTTGACTCGTGGATCCCACCCCCCGGTTGAGGGTCGGTCGCGCACTCGCGCCTCGTTCTCCCAACAGTCCCGGAGGGTTGAACGAGGAAAGAGCAGCGATTTTGACGTGTTTGGAGGTACGGACGATAACGGCGCTACAAAGTGGGCGCAAGGTGAGCGACTCAGTGCAGGTATCCGCCCGCATTGTTTCGCATTGGCTTCGGCCTTCTTTCCTTCGTCTCGCGCTTTACGTGTCGGGAACGTGGCAGCGAGACCGATGCCGCGGACCGGAATCAGCGGCACCTCCACCAAGGCTTGGCGGGGGCGTACTTCTCGTCGGAGGTGCATGGACGGCGCGGGGGAAGGCACGCGCAGCCACGCGGGGCGGCCTCTACGGCGTCCGCGCGTAGAGCGGTGGTCGCGATGGGGGCGAGGGCGGGCAGACACGCAGGTCTGCCCTTGCGGAGGCGCGGGGGTCGAGGCAGGCGGAGGGCGGGCGCGATGAATCGCGCCCCTACGGATCGGTGCAGGGGGACGGGCGGCGGAGCAGCCCGAGACACGGGCGCGATGTATCGCAGCCCCCACGAGATGGGTGCGCCAGACGAAACCGGAGGACCGGCACGGGTGCACGCAAACGCCCCTCCCCCGCGTTTTGGGGGAGGGGCAGCGAGGAACGAGCGGGGAGAGGGCCCGCAAGCCGGCGAGACGCGCGGAGTTCTCTCCCTCGCCCGCCCTGCGCCCCCGCAGGCGGGGGAGGGGGCCGGGGGGAGGGGGCGGTTAAAACACCCGCAGGTTGATGTACTTCTTCGGGTTCGCCTGGATGTCCTCCGCCAGGGTGCCGTAGCGCGTGGCGGTGGTGTTGATGTTCTGCGCGGCGGCGTTGAGGTTGTTGTAGAGCGACTCGTCGCGGCTCAGCTTCCCCAGCGTCCCCTCGCCGCGGTCAATGCGGCCGGCGATGCTCGCCATCGACTCGCCCGCGGCGTTGAACGAGCGGGCCGCCGCGTCCATCCGCAGCGAGATGGAGTCGGTGCGGGCGATGGCGCGCGCCAGCTCGGGGCGCGTGGCGGCGCCCTCGACGCCGGCCGCCGAGCGGCGCAGCGAGCCGGAGACGCCCTGCAGCTCCCGGCGCTGCTCGGTGGCAAGCGCGCTGAGCTCCGCCAGCATCGCCTGCAGCTCGACGGCGCTCGTCTGCACCGCGCCGATCGTCTGCTGGCTCAGAAGGGCCTGCGCCCGGCCCAGGACGGTGTCCGCCCGCGTGCCGACGGCGGTCGCGGTCGCCATGATGTCGCTGGCGCCGGCGCCGGACGCGTCGGTGGAGGGCAGGATGCCGCCGTCGGCCAGCTTCTGCGGCGAGCGGCCCGGGAGGATGGTGGCGACGACGCCGCCCAGCAGCCCGTTGCTGCTCAGGTACACGCGCGAGTCGGACGGCACGGGGTACTCGCCCTCCAGCTCCATCCGCACCCGGACGCCGTTGTCCTGAATCTCGAAGGAGCGGATGCGCCCGACGTTCACGCCCCGGAGCTGCACCGGGTCGCCCTTTCGGATCCCGCCCGCCGTCTCCACCAGCGTGGAGACGTAGTACCGGCCGCGGAAGGTGCCCGGGTCGGTGAGCAGGAAGAGGGCGAAGAGCACGGAAAGGATGCCCACCAGCACGAAGATGCCAACCTGCACTTCGCGGCGGGGAGTGCGTGCGACGCTCACGGTGGCGAGGTCCTCGCTAGGGATTCGGTTGCGCGGGGCCGCCGGGGCCCCGCCATCTGCACGCTGTATCATTATACTGCCTCAAGCAGGTCTGCGTCGGGAACGTCGCGCTCCAGGAACGCCCTCACCAGCGGATCGCGGCTCGCCCGGAACTCGTCCGGCGTGCCCACGAAGCGAATCTCCCCGTGGTCCAGCATGGCCACCCGGTCGGAGATGGGGAGCGCCCCCTCGATGTCGTGCGTCACGATGATGGAGGTCACCCCCAGCTCCCCCGCCAGGCGGGCGATCAGCCGGTGGACCACCGTTGCGTTGACCGGGTCGAGCCCCGTGACCGGCTCGTCGTACAGCAGGATCTGCGGGCGCGACACGATGGCCCGCGCGATCCCCACCCGCTTCCTCATCCCCCCCGAGAGCTCGGACGGGATCTTCCCCAGCACCGCGTTGGGGTCCAGGTTCACGTGCTCCAGCGCGTCCACCACGCGGCGCAGCACCTCCTCCTCCCCCGCCTCGCGCTGCTCCCGGTCGCTGAGCCCCTGCGACACGTTCTCGAACACCGTCATCGAGTCGAACAGGGCGGCGTTCTGGAATACGTACCCCACCTTGCGGCGGATCTTGTCCAGCGTGCGCTTGGGTGCGCCGACGACCGAATCGCCGTCGATCACCACGTCGCCGTGCTCGGGGTGGATCAGCCCGATGGTGGTCTTCAGCAGCACGCTCTTGCCCGTGCCGGAGTGCCCCACCACCGCGATCGTCTCCCCGCGCCCCACCCGCAGGTTCACCCCGGCCAGGATGGGCCGGTCGAAGCGCTTGTGCAGGTCGCGGTACTCCACCATCGGCGAGTCGTCCATCGCGCCCTCCATCAATTGAGCAGGAGGGGCGGGAAGAGCGCGTCCAGGAAGAGGACGGCGAGCGTCATCAGCACCACCGCGCTCGTCGTGGCCTTCCCCACGCCCTCGGCGCCGCCGCGGGTGGTGAGCCCCATGTGGCTGGCGATCAGCGGGATCACGAAGCCGAAGACCACGCCCTTGCTGAGCGAGTAGAAGAGGTCCCAGCTGTGCCACCAGAGCTGCGCGCCGTACAGGAACGCGTCCGGGCTGAGCCCGATGGTGGCCTGCGCGGAGAACATCCCGCTCAGAATGCCGGCAGTGTTGGCGAGCCCTACCAGGCAGGGCACCACGATGACGCCCGCGATGATGCGCGGCGACACCAGCGTGCGCACCGGGTCGCGCCCCAGCGAGTGGAGCGCGTCGATCTGCTCGGACACCTGCATCGTCCCCAGCTCGGCGGTGATGCGCGCGCCCACGCGGCCGATGAGCACCACGGCCGTCATGATGGGCCCCAGCTCCAGCACCACCGACGAGGTCACGATGCTTCCCAGCACGTACAGCGGCACGGAGCCGGTGAACTGGTAGCCGCCCTGCTGCGAGGTCACCACGCCGGCCAGCATCCCCGTCACCAGCACGATGGGCACCGACGACACGCCCATCCAGTACATCTGCCGCACCACCTCGCGCAGCGGGATGCGCCCGGTGAACAGGTACACGACCGTCTGCCACACCAGCGAGCCGATGCTCCCCAGGTTGGCGAGCAGGTTCTCTGCCCCGCGCCCCAGCCCGCCGAGCCCCTTCTCCACCGGCCGCAGCGGGCGCACCCTGGCGCGCTGCCGTGCCTCGGGGAGCGTGGCGTGCTCCGTGGCCTCTCTCTCCGCCTGCATCGCCTTTCCCCGTATAAGGATCTGGCCCGCAAAAGGCCAGCCGCTATCGTCACTTCCCGTCCAGCCCCGCCCCCCTCCACGCCCGCCGAAGCTAAGCCCCGAATTTACAACAGATTACACCTAAACGCAACGGGAACAACCGTTTAGCTCGCCCTCACCCCCGCTCGTTCCTCGCTGCCTGTTTGCCTCGCACCGATCCCGGTGGGGCCGCCCCACGTGGCTGCCCGTGCCATCCCCCGAACCGCCGCCCGCCGCCGGCGCGTTGTGCTCCCCCTCTCCCGAGAACGAGAGGGCACCCTCTCCTGTTTTCGGGAGAGGGGGCCGGGGGGTGAGGGCCCCTCAGTCCCCCGGCACCGCCTCCGGCTCCAGCACCGTCACCCGCCGCGGGCGCTCGCCGGCATCGTGCCCGCCGCCGTGCGCTCCGGCGGCGTGCGTGGACTTGCGCCCAAAGAACGCCATCGTGTTCTCGCGCAGCTCGTCCAGGATCTCGTAGAACGTCGGGATGGCGATCAGGGTGAGCAGGGTGGAGGTGATGGTGCCGCCGATGACGGCCACCCCCAGCGGCGAGCGGAACTGCGCGCCCTCGCCCGTCCCCAGCGCCACCGGGATCATCCCCGCGATCAGCGCGAAGGTCGTCATAAGGATGGGGCGCAGCCGGATGGCGCCGGCCTCGATCAGCGCCTCGCGCCGCGGCAGCCCCTTCTCCTGCGACCAGATGGCGAAGTCGATCAGCAGGATGGCGTTCTTGGCCACGATCCCCATCAGCAGGATCACGCCGATCATGCTCATGATGTTGAGCGTGTTCCCCGTGATGCGCAGCCCCAGCATCACCCCCACCAGCGAGAGCGGCAGGGAGAACATGATGGGGAGCGGGTCCAGAAAGGAGCCGAACTGGACGACCAGGATCAGGTACATCAGCATCACCGCCACGCCCAGCGCGAAGAAGATGCGCCCGAACACCTCGTTCTGGTCCTCCGTCTCCCCACCCTGCGACACCTGGTAGCCCACGGGGACGTTCACCTTCTCCAGCCGCTCGGTGATCCCGGCGACCACGTCGGTGAGCGGGACGCCCTCCGTGTTGGCTTCCACGTTGATGACGCGCTCGCGGTCTAGGTGGCTGATGACGGCGGGGCCCAGGTTGCGCTGCACGCGGGCCACCTGCCCCAGCGGCACGGATACCGGCCCACCCGCGCCCGTGGGGGGGAGCACCAGCGGCACCGCCTCCAGGTTGGCCGTGCGGCTGCGCGCCTCCGCGGAGAAGCGCACGTACACGTCGCGCGTCTCGCCCGAGGGGTCCACCCAGTCGCCCGCGTCGATCCCGGCGAAGGCGGGGCGGAGAGCCTGCGCCACCTGCCCCGCCGTCACGCCCAGCGAGCCCGCCAGCCCGCGGTTCAGCTCCACCGTGAGCTCCGGGCGCTGGCCCTTGGTGGAGAGGCTGACGTCCACCGCCCCGGGCACCTGCTTCACCTCGCCCATCACCTGCTCGGCGAGGGTGTTGAGGGTGGCCAGGTCCGGGCCGCGCAGCTGGATCTGGATCTGCTTCTGGTTGCCGAAGCCGCCCGTGGCCAGCGCCGCCTGCGCGCCGCCGATGCGCTTGGCCTCTTCGCGAAGCTCGGCGGAGATCACCTCCTGCCCGCGCTTGCGGTCGCCCTTGGGGGTGAGGCGCACGTAGACCGTCGCCTCGTCCACCGCGCCGCCGCGCCCGCCCACCGTGGTGTACGTGTAGCGCACCTCGGGCTTGGCGCGGGCCAGCGCCGCCACCTCCTCGGCCTTCATCTGCGTGTAGGCCAGGTTGGAGCCCGGCGGCGTGTCGATCTCCACCATGAACTCGCTGCGGTCGTCCTTGGGAAAGAACTCGCCGCCCAGCTTGTAGACGACGGGCACCATCCCCGCGGCCATCATCCCCACCATCAGCGAGCCCAGCACCACCACCGCGCGCCCGATCCCTCCCAGGACCTTCGCGCGGCGCCTGCGCCCGATGGGGACGAGCGGGGCGACGACCGAGGCCAGCAGCGCCATCGCCAGCACCACGGCGAAGCCCAGGATGCCGGTGGCGGGGATCTGCAGGGCGCCCAGGAACATCCCCAGCGCCAGCATCACGATGAACAGCCGGTGGTCCAGCGCCCACCCGATCACGCCGCGGTAGCGGTGCGCCTGGTGGTCGAACCAGCGGTTGAAGCGGTCCAGCGTGCGCGTGATCCACCACTTCTCGTTCTCGGGGACGTGCGGGTCCGGCCAATAGGCGGAGAGCATCGGGTCCAGCGAGAACGACACGAAGAGCGACACCAGCACCGAGCAGGCGATGGTGAGCGCAAAGGGCGCGAACCACTGCTCCGCCAGGCTCCCCATGAAGGCGATGGGGACGAAGACGCAGACGATGGAGAACGTCGTGGCCGCCACCGCCAGGCCGATCTCGTCCGTGCCCTCGCGCGCCGCCGTGTAGTGGTCCTTACCCATCTCCACGTGGCGCACGATGTTTTCTCGCACCACGATGGCGTCGTCGATCAGGATGCCGATGGCGAGCGAGAGGCCCAGCAGCGACATCGTGTTGAGCGTGAAGCCGAAGGCCCACACCGCCGTGAACGAGGCCAGCACCGACACCGGCAGCGCCAGGCCCGTGATGATGGTGCTGCGCCACGAGTTGAGGAAGATGAAGACGACCAGCACCGTGAGGAGCGCGCCCTCGAACAGCGTCTCCTGCACGTTGTCCACCGAGTTCTCCACCCGCTCGCCCGCGTTCTGCACCACGTCCAGCTTCACGCCGGCCGGCAGCGTCTTCTGAAGCTCCGTGATCTCGGCCAGCACCCGCTCGGCGACTGCGGTGGTGCTGTACCCCTGCGACTTCACCACCTCGATCCCCACCGCGGGACGACCGTTGAAGAGCGCCACCGACCGCGCCTCCTCGGTGCCGTCGCGCACGCTGGCGATCTCGCCCAGGCGGATGATCTGCCCGCCGCGCTGCGCCACCACGAGCTGCGAGAACTCGGCGGGGTCCGCAAGGCGGCCGCGCAGGCGGATGGTGCGCTCGTCGAGCGCGCCGTTGATGCGCCCCACGGGTGCGGCCAGGTTCTGCGACTGCACCGCCTGCACCACCTGCGGGATGCCGATGCCCGCCGCCTGCATGCGCTGCGGATCGACCTCCACCGTCAGCTCGCGCTCCACGCCGCCCACCACGTTCACCTCGGCCACGCCCTGCAGCCCGCGCAGCTGCCGCGTGACGCCGGGGTCGGCCAGCCGCGTGAGCTCGGGGGAGCGCAGCGCCTCGGACGAAAGGGTCAGCGAGACGATCGGCTGGTCGTTCGGGTCGAAGCGGGTGAGGATCGGCTCCTCCATCTCCGGCGGCAGGTCGCCGCGGATCTGCGACACGGCGTCGCGGATGTCCTGCGTGGCCTGCTGCAGATCCTTTTCGAAGTTGAACTCCACCAGGATGGTGCCGAAGCCGTCCAGCGACTGCGAGGTCACGCGGTCCACGCCGCTGATCCCGGCGATCGCCTCCTCCATCGGCTCCACCACCTCGCGCTCCACGATGTCCGGCGAGGCGCCGGGGTACGGCACGGCCACGTTGACGATGGGGGGCGCTACCTCCGGGAACTCGTCGGTGTCCAGGTTCCAGAGCGCAAAGAGACCGAACACCACAAGCGCCAGCATCGTCACCACGGTGACGACGGGCTTCTTGATGGCGAAATCCGAGATGAACATGGCGCGCTCTCCTTACCGGGCCGGGGCGGCGCCCGCGGCGCGCACCCGTACGGGAGCTCCCGGCGTGGTGCCGACCGCCGCGCCCACCAGCACCGTGTCGCCTGGCGCCAGCCCCGTGATCACCTCCACGCGGTCCGTCTCCGAATCGCGCGCGCCGAGCTGCACCGTCACCCGCTCCGCCTTGCCGGCGCGCAGCCGCAGCACGCTGGGCGCTACGCCGCGCTCGTCCACCGCGTCCGCCGGCACCGTGACCGCCTGCCGCGCCCCCGCCTGCACCCGCCCCTCGGCGAAGAGGCCGGCGACCAGCACCCCGTCCTGGTTGGGGATCGTCACCACCACCGGGATCTGCCGCGTGGCCGGGTCGGCCGCGGGGGAGATGCGCTGGATGGTGCCGGTGAAGGTGCGCCCCGGGTACGCGCTGATGGTGAACCTCACCGGCGTCCCGATGCGAAGCGCGCTGAGCTGCTCCGCCGGCACCGCCGCCTCCAGCCGCATGCTGCCGGGGTCGATGATGGTGAAGAGCGGCGTCCCCGGCTGCACCACGTCGCCCGCGCTCACCGGCCGCGCGCTCACGATGCCTGATATCGGCGCGGAGATGATGGTGTTGGACTGCTGCTTCCGCGCCTGCGCCAGCCGCGTGCGGGCGTCGGCGAGCTGCGCCTGACCCGTCGCCAGCTGAGTGCGCGCCAGCTCAAGGTCGCGGTCCGCCACGGCGCCGGCCTGGTTGAGCGTGGCCGCGCGCTCCGCGTTGCGTTGCGCCGTGCTCACGCTGATCTGCGCCGACCTCACCCCGGACTGCGCCGAGATCACCGCGTCGCGGATCGCGGAGTCGTCGATGCGCCCCAGCGTCTGCCCCGCGCGCACTGGCTGCCCGCGGTCCGCCGTCACCTGTAACACGGTCCCGCCGAGCTGCGCCGTCACCGTCGCCTCCCGCTCCGCCGCCAGCGTGCCGGAAAGCGTGGGCCCGGACGACACCTCGCGGGTGGACACGACCTCGATCGCCTCCGGTCCCAGCACGATCTCCGCCGGCCCCTTGGCCACCGCCGCGTCCGACTCCCGCCCGCACGCCGCAAGCACCAGCACCGACGCCGCCGCGAAGCCGCGCATTCCTCTATTCCTCATTGACCGCCTCCGGTAAACGCCGCCTGTGTGGGATCCGTCGCGGGCGGCTGCTGCTGTCGCGGCCGCTGCTGTTGTGTGTTCTGCCCCGCGCCCGAAGCCGGCATGCGCGCCGCGCCGCCCAGGTTGAACGGGAGGTCGGGAAGGAGCGCCAGCCTCACGCGCGCCACCGCCAGGTCCCGCGCGGCCTGGGCGCGGTTGGCCTCCGCCTGCTGCAGGAGGATGCGCGAGTCCGCCACCTCGATCTGCGTGGAGATCCCTTCCCTGTAGCGGATCTCGGCGATGGAGTACGCGCGCCGCGCCTGCTCCACCGTGCCGGTCGATGCCTGCCACGACGCCTGCGCCGCCTCCAGCTGCTCCAGCGCGGTGCGCGTATCGAGTGACGCCGCCTCGCGAGTCTGGCGGTACTGCGCCTGCGCCTCGGCAAGGTTGGCCTCGGCCACCAGCCGCTCGCCGCGCAGCCGCCCGCCGGTGAAGATGGGCACCGAGAGCCCCGCCCCCACGCTGGCGTTGGTGCGGAAGTCGTCGTACGCGGGAAGCACTTCCTGCGGGAACGCCACCCGCCCGTAGCTGAAGGTCAGCGCCACGCTCGGCAGCGAGGCCGCCCGCGCGATCCGCCGCTGCTCCTCCTGCACGCGCACCGCCTCCGCCGCCTGCCGTACGGGCGCGCGCAACGCGGTGGATGTGTCGCCCAGCGCCCCGTCGCGGCTGGCGAAGCGCGCCACCGACACCGGCCGCGCGTCGTCCAGCGGCGTGGTGAGGGTGATGGGCGCGTCGGCCGGAAGGTCCAGGAGCTGCTTGAGGCGCAGGTACGCCAGGTCGCGCTCGGCCCGGCGCTGGATGAGCACCGGGCGCAGGTTGTCGCGCGAGACCTGGGCGCGCAGCAGGTCGAACTCCGGCTGGTTCCCCACCTGCCGCGCGAGCGTCGTCTGCCGCAGCGTCGTCTCCGCCTGCGCCAGCGTCGCCTCCGCGATGTCGACCAGCTGGTTGGCGAGCCCCGCGTCGAAGTACGCCTGCGTCACGTCCAGGGCGAGCTGCGCGCGCTGGGTGCTCAGCGTCACCTCGGCCACGCGCCGCCCCGCGTCCGCGATGCGGTTCTGCGCGTTGAGCGCGCCGCCGTTGAACAGGTTCTGCTGCGCCGTCACCCCGTAGCGCCAGGTGTTCTCGCTGCCGAAGCCGGCGCTGCTGAGCCCCGCGAAAGGGTTCGCCCCCTGCCCCGCGCAGCGCAGCCGCTGCTCCAGCGAGTCCACCCGCTGTGCAATGGGGAGCGCCGGGTTGGGCGTGTACGGCCCGGTGGGCGGCGGCACGGGACACCCGGCGATCGAACCCGTTCCCGTGGTGTCCCCACCGGCGCCCCCGAACCCCGCGAACTGCGAAGCCAGCGTGCGCGAGTACGACAGGTTCCCGGCGATCTGCGGAAGCCGCTGGCTGCGCGCCTGCAGCACCTGCCCGCGCGCCCGCGTCACCCCGGCCCGCGCAACGGCCACCGTCTCGCTGGCGTCCTCGGCCACGCGCAGCGCGTCATCCAGCGAGAGCGTCGCGCCGGCCCCGGGTCGCCCGGCCACCGGCGTCTGGGCCGCCAGCGGGGGCGCGAATGCAAGTAGGAAGAGGGCGGCCGCCGCGCGGCGATACCCTTTATGCGATCTCATGTCTGAACGTTTCGTCTCAAGGTTTCGGGGCGAGGCCGAACCACCGGCCGCGCTGTTTCGCGTCACGCCGCATCGCCCGCGGTGCGGCGGCTGGCGCGGCGGGTCTCCTTCCACTCCTGGATCAGTCCTTCCACCCGGTCCACCAGGAGCCGGTGGAAGCGGGCCGCCCCGCACAGGCGCTCGCACCCCACGGCGCGGTCGGCGGGGAGGCTCTCGCGGGCCTCGTCGAAGAGCTGGATCATGTCCATCCAGCGCCCCTGCGCCACGCGGAGCATCCTCTCCCACGGATCGTCGCCCGCGCGGTAGAAGTCACGCCGGTCCCCCAGCGACGACACCCGCTCGATGAGCCCCAGCGACTCCAGCATGCGCGCGTTGGTGCTGACGGACGCCTTGCTCGCCTGCAGCTTCTCCGCGAGCTCGTCCAGCGAGTACGCCCGGTCGCCGATCAGCAGGAGCCCGAACATGCGCCCGGCCCCGCGGGGCATCCCCTCGCGCTCGCAAAGGAGCCCCATCCGCTCCACGAACTGCTGTACCGATCCTTCCATTCGCTCACCGGGTCAGGGGATTTCGAGGACCGCAAACTATAGCGTTCGTTTCGTTCAGTCAATACTGAACGAAGTGAAAACAAATGTTGTGGCGTCCTCCGACCAACGCAGCCCCTTGCTTGCGAACGACGCTAGTTATACGTTGAAATCAACGTACAACGGTTTCAACGTACGATGGGAGATCCCCGTTATGAGAGCGAACCCAGGAGGTCAGATCGCACCATCGGAGGTAATCGGCCGCGGCGCGCTAATCGATCGCCTTTGGAAGGTCCTGGACCGTCAGAGTGTTCTGCTCACGGCCGAGCGCCGGATCGGCAAGACCACCGTGTTGAAGAAGATGAAGCTTGAATGCCCTTCCGGCACGCTCGTCTTCTACCGCGATCTCGAGGGAGTGCGAACCCCTCTGGAGTTCGTGCAGAAGGTGGTGGAGGACGTCGACAGCAGTCTCAGTGCCCGGGATCGTGGCAAAAGCCGCGCACGCGCACTGATGGGCGCGCTAGCAGGATTCGAGATGGGAGCCGTCATCAAGTTCCCCGCCTTCGATGACCAGGATTGGAAGGCGCTCCTCGACGCGACCATCGC
Organism: Longimicrobium sp.; assembly: GCA_036389135.1. Taxonomy (NCBI): domain Bacteria; kingdom Pseudomonadati; phylum Gemmatimonadota; class Longimicrobiia; order Longimicrobiales; family Longimicrobiaceae; genus Longimicrobium; species Longimicrobium sp. Next base: position 49,202 of record DASVQP010000027.1, on the reverse strand, counting down.
GGATCTCGCGAGCTTCCAGAAGCAGCAGGTCCTCTTTTTCTGGGACGAGATCCCGCTGATGCTCTACAACCTCAAGGCGCGCTTCGGGGAGGAGCTCGCGATGGACGTACTGGACTCGCTGAGGGCGCTCCGCCAGCACCACGCGACCGTTCGGATGGTGTTCACCGGGTCAATTGGGCTGCACAACGTGCTGTCGTCGCTGAAGCGCGGCGGTTACGCGAACGATCCGGTGAACGACATGCTCACCATCGACATGCAGTCACTCTCGGAATCCGACGCAAGGACGCTCGCGCGGCGCCTGGTCGACGGCGAGCAGCTCACGTCCGCGGACCCCGATGCGCTCGCCGGGCATATCGCGGAGGCAGTGGACCGGCTCCCGTTCTACATCCACCACGTCGTCGACAGCCTGACGGAGCGGGACGACCACAGTACCGCGGCCGTGGATGCGATCATCGAGGAACGCCTCGCCGACGCGCAGGACCCCTGGCACCTGCGCCACTACGTGGAGCGTATCCGCACGTACTACGAAGGTGAAGCCATCGATGTCGCGTTCGCGATTCTCGATCACCTCGCGACCGCTGAAAATGCGGTTCCCTTCGCCGAGCTGCGCAATGCCGTGGACGCACAGCATACCGGAATCGCCAAGCAGGACGTTCACGACACGCTCGACCTCCTGAAGCGCGACCACTACGTCGTGCAGAATCCGCGCGACGGCACGTACTCATTCCGCGTCCCCATCATCCGCCGCTGGTGGCGCCTTCATCGAGGCCTCTGACAATGGTCACCTTCCTTTCGCACTTCACCCCGAGCATGATGCCCGAGGACGTGATCGAGCGGATCTTCGTCCAGCGCAAACGCCTGGCGAGCCGCCTCGTTACCCTCGTCCGCGAAAGCGTCCTCGGCACCGCCAAGCACCACACACTGATCGTCGGCCCACGCGGCATCGGCAAGACGCACCTCGCGTCCCTCGTCTACCACCGTGTTCGCGCCATACCCGAGCTGGCGGACCAGATTCGGATTGCGTGGCTGCGCGAGGAGGAGTGGGGGATCGCGTCATTCCTAGATTTCGTAATCCGAGTCCTGCGCGCGCTGGATGAGGAATATCCGCAGGTTGGGATGGCCCCGAGGATTGACGGGCTCTTCGCGCACAAGCCGGAGCAAGCCGAACGCGAAGCCGTCGCGTTGCTGGACGAGTTCGTTGGCGACCGCACAGTCTTCCTGCTCACCGAGAACCTCGATCAGTTATTCGAGGGGCTGGACGACGTAGGGCAGCAGCAATTCCGCGCGTATCTGCAGGACCGCGCTTCGTGGACCATCCTCGCGACCGCACCGGGTCTGTTCAGCGGGATCTCCCTCCAGAGCTCGCCATTCTACGGGTTCTTTCGAGTCCGCCACCTGAAGGAGCTCTCGGTCGATGAGGCGATCGAGCTCCTCCAGAAGATCGCGGAGCTCAGCGGTCGCGAAGACCTGGCCTCTTTCGTCAGCACCCCGGTCGGGCGCGCACGAATCCGTGCGGTGCACCACCTCGCGGGGGGCAACCATCGGATCTACGTCATCTTTTCCGAATTCCTCACACGCGAGACCCTGGACGAGCTGGTGGATCCATTCCTGACCACGATGGACCACCTGACGCCGTACTACCAGGCGCGGATGCAGTCACTCTCGCCGCAGCAACGGAAGGTCGTCGACTTTCTGTGTGAAATCCGGCACGCCGTCCCAGTAAAGGAGATCGCGCAACGCTGCTTCATCACGCAGCAGACGGCATCCGCCCAGCTCAAGTTGCTCAAAGAACGCGGCTTCGTCCGCTCCTTCAGCGTGGGCCGCGAATCGTACTACGAGCTTATGGAGCCTCTGCTCCGCCTCTCACTTGAGGTGAAGAAGCAACGAGGAGAGCCGATCCGCCTGTTCGTCGACTTCCTGCGATACTGGTATACAAAAGCCGAACTGGAGAAGCGGCTGCAGTCCACCGAAACAATGAACCCAATGGACCGGGAATATTTCTTTCGCGCGCTGAATGAATGGGATATGACCTCGTTTTCCCAGGACAACCAAATCCGCGCGTGGGAAGAACAATTTTTGAGATCCAGCGATCAACGAGATTTTCCGCAGGCGTTGGAATTCGCCGAACTGCTCGTTCACATGCGGGGAGCACCTACCGATTACATGCGCAAAGCAGATAGTTTATTCAATTTGCAGCAGTTTGAGCAATGTCTAGAGTGCCTTCAGGAAGTAAGCAAATTAGATACTAACCAGCGAGTATTAACCCGTCTTATTGGGATCGTGTACATGGCAATGAGGCGGTTTGACGATGTGCTCCAACTCGTGATGGACACGCCTGAGGCGGAGAAAGACCCGTGGTTCCTTCGGATACGAGGATCTGCTCTTGCGTCTGTTGGGCGTACTATTGAGGGTGTTGAAGCTTACACCGAGGCCATCGCTCTAGAAGAAACCGCACACACGAGAGCACTACTTGGAAAACTACTGCTCGATATGGGGAAATTAGAGCAGGGGGAGTTGCAACTTCTACGTGCGGTCGAGCTAGACCCAAACGAATCGCTTGCATGGATAACATTAAGCAGCGTTGAACATGCCCGGCACAATCCAGAGGCGGCAGCAGACGCATCTGTAAGAGCGGCTGAACTCGCGCCCGACGATTTCGTCATCCAGGCATTAGCGGGTTACTCACTGGAGCTCGCAAATAAACGGAGCGAAGCAATCGCACGATATCAGAGGGCAATGGAGCTGACACCGGGAGGCCGTCCGCTGCAATTCCGCATCTCTAAGCTCCTAGCCGACAGCGGAGAATGGGAACAGGCGCTCTCCGCTCTTGCCATAATTCCGATAAGGTTGGAAGAGACTACAACTGATCTGGGGGCTAGTGAAGAAATACTGAAGCGGTGGCTAGAAGCCCGATCGAGCTCACATTGGAGCGGCGAGATGGCGTCGGTCGCGGGGCTCTACGCGCAACGCGGTCTGCTCCCTATCCTCTCAACCGCAGTTGTGAAGTCGTTGGGAGTGATCGCAAATACTGTGATCGCACCTGACGCGTTGCGGGAGTGGGTCCGCCTCTGGAACTCGCTCGCCGGGACGTATCCAGAGCTGGAACTTGGAGTACGGCTGCTAGACGCCGGCGCGGAGTACCACATTACCGGAGACCCGCGCCACCTCCTCGACCTCGCGTCGGAGGAGCGAGCGATGGTGGAGAGCATCCCAGGCATCCGACCGCTATCAGAACTGACCTGACGCGTTCCGGCTCAAGCTGGGACCACAGAGGCATGTAGGCGATTCTTTCTCGGTGCGTCCGTCCCTCCGTGCGAGATCACGGGTGGCCGTCTTCTTGCCACCACACCGCCGGTTCCGTCACGCACACCCTGGCCCCGCGCCATGCCCAGCCCAGAAGCCCGCCACCGCGACCACGAAGCGCGCTACGGCGCCGCGCGTGAAGGCGTGTGCGTGCTGGCGCCGGACTGGCGCTTCCGCTACGTAAACGCCTCGCTGCTGGAGATCCTCCACCTGCTGGGGAAGCGCGAGGGGGTGTCGTCGCTGTGGGATGCGCTCCCGGGGTGGCGCGGGACGCCGGAGGCCGAGTCGCTGGAGCGGGCGATGGAGGACCGCGCCGCCGTCTGCTTCCGTGTGGCGGGCGCGCGCGGGGCCGGGCGCACCTGGGAGGTGGAGGCCGAGCCGCTCCCCTCCGGCGACCTGCGCGTTCACGTGCGGCACGCCACCCCGCGCGCCACTCCCGCGCCCGAAACGGCCGCCACGCGCGAAGCGCGCCTGGCATCGATGGTCGCCCACCTCCCCGTCGCCGTCGCGCTGCTGGATGCGGAGACGCTGGAGGTGCGCGAGGCCAACGCCGCCTGCCACACCCTGCTCACCGCCCCCTGGCGCGCGCCGGGCTCGCTGGCGGGGCACACGCCGGCCGAGATCGTCCCGGGCTGGGCGGGGTCGGAGGCGGAGCAGCGGGTGAAGCGGGTGGTGGAGACCGGCGAGCCGTGGGAAGTGGCGGAGCTCCGCGTGCCTCCCACCGGGCCGCGCCCGGTGTGGCTGCGGCTGAACGTGCGCATGGTGGACGTCCCGGACGGCCGCCGCCACCTCCTCGTCGTCGCGGTGGAGGTGACGAACCCGGTGCGCGCCCGCCGTGCGGCCGAGGCGGAGCGGCGGGCCCTCTTCGACATCCTCGACACGCTGCCGGTCGGCGTGGTGGTAGCGTGGGCGCCGGAGGGGAGGATCGCGTACGTCAACCCCGCGGGCGCCAGCCTGGGCGGGCGCACGTCGGAAGAGCTGGGCGACGACGACGCGGGGAGCTACCTGGCGCACTGGCCGCTCCGCACCCCCGCCGGCGAGCCCTTTGACCCGGAAGATATCCCCCTGGTTCGCGCCCTCCGCGGCGAGGCGACGCCCGAGGTGGAGATGGTCATCCCCCTGCCGGACGGAAAGGAGCGCACGGTGCTGGGGATAGGCGTGCCGCTGCGCGACGCGGCGGGGGAGGTGGACCGCGCAATGGTCGCCTTCTACGACATCACCGAGCGGCTGCGGCTGGAGCGGGCGCTGATCGAGCGCCAGGTGGAGGCCGAAGCCGCCGCCGCCGACGCCGCCCTGCGCGCCGAGGAGAGCCGCGCCCTCCGCGAGATCGGGCGCCTCCTGGTGTCCGAGCTGGACCCCGCGCGCGTGCTGGATCTCGCGACCCGCTCCGCCATGGAGCTGTTGGGATCGCGCGGCGCCTACGTGAACGCGGCGCGCGGGGACGGCAGGGCGCGCGTGGGGCCGGCGCTCGGCATCATGGCGCAGGTGAACGGGGCCGTCTTCCCGCTCGCCGGCTCGTCGCTGGAGATCGTGCAGCGCGAGGGGCGCACCCTGGTCTACAACTCGCCGGGCGAGATCCCCGGCGGCACGGGAACGCTCGCGACCTTTCATCGGCTGGGCGTGCGCAACGTCATCCTGGCGCCGATGCGCGCCTTCGGTGAGTCGTTCGGCGTCCTCGGCGTGGTGGACCGCGCCGAGCCCTTCACCCCGGAAGACGTCCGGGTGCTCGAGGCTCTGGCCGACTCCGCCGCCATGGCGATGCACAACGCCCGCCTCCTGGCAGGCGAGCGGCGTCGCGCCGACGAGAGCCGCGCCCTTCTCGCCGCCGCCGAGGCGCTCTCCTCCACCCTCGACCCCGCCGAGGTGACGGCGCGCATCGTCGGGATCGCGGAGGAGCTGACGGGCGCCGCGGGTGCGGGGCTGACGCTGGTGACGGGCAAGGCGCAGGACCGGGTGAGGACGGCCGTAGCGACCGGGCCGCTGGTGCCCATCCAGGGGCTGGAGGGGGTGCTGGCGGGCTCGCTCACCGAGCAGGTCCTCCGCGGCGGCGCGCCGCTCATCCTGGACACCGGCGATCCCGACGCGCCCGCGCCGCTGCGTAACCTGTCACAGCTCGGTGTAGGCGTGCTCGCCGCGGCGCCGCTCCGCGTGGGCGACGAGGGGCTGGGCGTGATCGCCGTGGTGAACCCGCCGGGCGCCCCCGCCTTTACCGGCGAGCACCTGCGCCTCCTTTCGCTCCTGGCGAACCACGCCGCCATCGCCGTGCGCAACGCGCGGCTGTACGAGGCGGCGCAGGAGGCCAGCCACGCCAAGAGCAACTTCCTGGCGACGATGAGCCACGAGCTGCGCACCCCGCTGAACGCGCTGGAGGGGTACGCCTCGCTGATGGCGGACGAGATCTACGGCGCCGTCAACCAGCGCCAGGCGCACGCCCTCTCGCGGATGCGGGCGTCGCAGCGCCACCTCCTCGGCCTCATCGAGCAGGTGCTGGACGTCGCGCGCCTCGAAGCCGGCGCCAAGCGCCCCGAGCCGGAGGAGGTGAACCTCGTCTCCCTCGCCGGCTCGGTGGTGGACGCCCTGTGCGGCGCCGCCGAGCGCAAGCACCTCACGCTTCAAATCGAATCCGAGGCCACCCCCCGCATCCGCACGGATCTGGGGATGGTGCGCCAGATCCTCACGAACATGGTCGGCAACGCGCTCAAGTTCACCGAGCATGGTGGAGTGGTCGTGCGCGTCCGCCCCCACGACGGCGGCGTGGCGGTCGAAGTGGAGGACACCGGCCCCGGAATCGCCGCCGAGCACGTGGAGCGCGTCTGGGAGCCCTTTTACCAGGTGGAGCCCACGATGACGCGCCGCGAGGGCGGCACCGGCCTGGGCCTCCCCCTGGCACGCGAGTACGCGCGCATCCTGGGCGGTGACCTCACCGTCCGCAGCGCCCCCGGCACCGGCAGCACCTTCACCCTTACCCTCCCCCACCACCTGCCGCCCGACCCATAACTTATCACGAGACGGTAGGGTCAGACCTGCGGTGCCTGCCCACCCTCACCTCCCTCCTGACCCCCGCCCTCCGCACCGCCCACTGCATCCACCAACCCCCCGCTGGACGTACCTGCTTTTCACCGGCTAGCTTCCCCCGCATGACCGAGAGGACCCTTTGCTCCTGAGCCTGGCGCTCGCCGCGGCACTGGCAGCCGATCCCGTGCCCGGCCTCCTGATCGAGCGACGCGTGGCCGAGACCGTACCGCTGCAGGTGGGCGACACCGTCCGCGTGCGCGCCCTGGCTAGCGGCCACCCACCGCGCCCCTTCGTCGTCGCCGGCATCTTTGAGCGCGCCGCGGACCCCAACCGCATCGCCCGCAACGACCTCGAGGTCCGCTTCCACCTGCCCGACCTGGAAGCCCTCCTCCCCAACCACGACCGCGTGGACCGCTTCGCCGTGGTGCTCGCCCCCGGCGCGCGGGGCGACTCGGCGGCGCGGTGGATCGAGACGACGGCGCTCGGCACGCGCGCCTACTCCAGCACGGGGCTGGCCGAGCGCACCAGCGCCACCTTTGCCGTAGTCTCCCGCTTCCACGACGCCATCGGCATCGTGACGATCCTGGCAAGCGCCATCTTCCTCCTCTGCGTGATGGTGATTCGGGTGGACGAGCGGCGCCGCGACATGGGAGTGCTGCGGCTGATCGGGGTGAGCCGCGGCACCGTCTTCCGCGCCATCGTGCTGGAGGCGATCGCGATCGCGGTGGTGGGGAGCGCGGCAGGGGCGGTGCTCGGGATGATCGTGGCGCGCATCGTCAATGCCTACTATGCGCAGGTCTACGACACCACGCTGCGCTTCGCACTTGTAACGCCTCGCATCGTCGTCCTGGCGGCGCTGCTGGGGCTGGCGCTGGGCGCCCTGGCGGGAGCGCTCGCCGCCTGGCGCGTGGTGCAGGTCGCGCCGCAGAAGCTGGGGGAGCGGTGATCGTAGCCGCCTCGCTGCGCGCGCTGGGGCGCCGCCGCGGGCGCACGGCGCTGGCGCTGGCGGGGATCGCCGTGTCCGCCGCGCTCCTGCTGGACATGACCATGCTCGCCTCCGGCCTCACCCGCTCCTTCGGCGAGCTGCTGGGGGTGAGCGGCTATGCGTTACGCGTAACGCCGAAGGGAATCCTCCCCTTCGATAGCGAGGCCGGCATCCCCGGTGGCGACGCGGTGGGCGCGCGCATCGCACGCATCCCGGGGGTGAAGTCCGTCGCGCCGGTGCTGGGCGCGCAGTTCCGCGTGGTGCGCGGCGACTCCGCCGGGGCGCCGCTCTTCACCACGGGGATAACCCCCGGCGCGCAGTTCCTCTACCGCATCGTGGAGGGCCGCGAGCCCGGCCCTGGCGAAGTGGTGGTCAGCGAGCCGATGGCGCGGCTGGACGGCATCCGCGTGGGGAGCACGCTGCTGCTCGCGGGCGCGGACGTGTCGCTGGGGCGCCGCGACACGCGCACGGTGCGCGTGAGCGGCGTGGGCGACTTCCTGTACGACTATGCGGAGCAGCGCTCCCTCGCCATGCCCATCGGCGAAGTGCAGCGGGCGACGGGAAGGCCCGGCGAGGTCTCGCTCTTCGGCGTCGCCGTCGCCGACGGGGCGGATGGCGACGACCTGGCGCGCCGCATCGCCGCCGCGATCCCGGAAGTCACCGCTCTCTCCACGCGCGAGCTGATGCGCGAGATGGACCGGCGCCTCCTCTACTTCCGCCAGCTCGCCACCATCCTGGGGAGCATCGCGATGGTGGTGACGGCGCTCCTGATCTCCACCATCGTCACCATCGGCGTGCGCGAGCGCTTCGGCGAGATCGCGACGCTGCGGGCGATCGGCGTGGCGCGCGGCCGCATCCTGCTCGCCGTGGTCACCGAGGGACTCGTCCTCGCCGCCGTCGGGTGCCTGGCCGGCCTCCCGCTGGGCCTGTGGATGGCACGCCGCCTGGACCGCATCCTCCTCTCCTTCCCCGGCATCCCCGCCCGGATGACCTTTTTCGCCTGGGAAGCCGAGCGCGTTGCCCTCGCCATGGGCCTGGTGATCGCCATCGGAGGGCTGGCCGGGTGCATCCCCGGCCTCGCCGCCGTGCGCTCCGCGCTCTCGCAGGCGCTACGGGAAGAGGCGGAGTGAGGGGCCCCTCACCCCCCCAGCCCCCTCTCCCGATAACAGGAGAGGCTGGCGCCTCTGTTACCGAGAGAGGGGGGAGCGTATCGGCGCATCATCGGCACCTTTGCGGGTCCCGGAGGAGCGCCGGGGGAGTGCGACGGGCCCCGAAGAGCACACCGATCTCCGCCCTCCGCCCCCTCTCTCGATGACAGGAGGGCGCAGCCCTCTCCTGTTATCGGGAGAGGGGGCTGGCGAGTGTAACGAGCCGGGGGTGAGGGCACCCCGCATCAACCAGGGTTACAAGTGACAAGCCAGCCACGCCACGTGATCGAGGCGCGCGGTATCATCAAGGAATACCCCTACCAGGGCGACGCCGTGCGGGCGCTGCGCGGGGTGGAGGTGGACGTGGCCGCCGGCGAGATGGTGGCAGTGGTGGGGCCGTCGGGGTGCGGAAAGAGCTCCCTGCTCAACGTGCTGGCCGGCATCGATCCGCCCACCCGCGGGACCGTGCGCCTGCTGGGTGAAGACCTGTACGGGCTGGAGGAAGGGGCGCGCTCCCGCCTGCGGCTGCGGAAGGTCGGCTTCATCTTCCAGCGCTTCCACCTCCTGGCCGTCCTCAGCGCCGCGGAGAACGTGGAGCTCCCCATGGCCGAGGCCGGCGTCCCCAAGCGCGAGCGCCGCGACCGCGCCCGTGAGCTGCTCGACTACGTGGGGCTCGGGCACCGCACGGGCCACCGCCCGCCGCACCTCTCCGGCGGCGAGCAGCAGCGCGTGGCCATCGCGCGCGCGCTGGCGAACCGGCCGGAGGTGATCTTCGCCGACGAGCCCACCGGCGAGCTGGATCGCCGCACCGGCGCCGAGATCATCGCCCTCTTCGCGCGCCTCAACGGCGAGGGGACGACGCTGGTCGTCGTCACCCATGACGCCAAGGTGGCCGAGAGCGCGCCGCGCGTGGTGGAGATGGCGGACGGGCTGGTGGTGAGCGCGGGAGAACGCCCGTGATCCTCCGCCTGGCGCTCGCCGAGCTGCGCAATCGCCCGGGGCGCGCCCTCTTCCTGCTGGGCGGCTACGCGCTGGGCGTGGCGGTGATGGTGGTGCTCCTGGCCGTGGGCGAGGCGATGCTGGAGCAGGCGCGTGACAAGGAACTCGTGGGCGGCGGCGACGTGGTCGTCGTCCCCTCCGGCGTAAGCGCGGAGATGCTCAAATCGGGCGGCGTCGCTTCGCTCTTCCTGGGAATCGACCACGCGCGCTTCATCCACCGCCAGGTGCTGGAGTCGCCGCGCGCGCGCCAGGAGCACGGCGTCGTCGCGGCGTCTCCGCTCCTGGACGGCAAGCAGGTGGAGCTGTTCGCGCGCGGCCGGGTCTGGAAGGCCGTCGGCACCGGCGAGATCCCCTCGCGGGCGCGGGCCGCGCGGGCGCTCCCCGCGCTGCTGAACGGCAAGTGGGACGACTCGGACGCGGACCGCGCATGGGCCGCGCCCACCGCCGACCAGCTCTTTCGCGAGATCGACCACTTCCACCAGCCCACCGGCGATGCGGCGCGCGACAGCACCTGGGCGGAGTGGCACTACTTCAACGTCGTGCTGGACGAGCGCCGCTGGGTGTACCTGACGCTGGCCGTCGGCGGGCGCGTGGGGACGCCGGGGCAGTGGGGCGGCCAGATCCTGTTGACGCTTCGCGAGGCGGACGGCACCCACCGCTCCCTCACCCGCAACCTCACCGACCGCGAGATCCGCTTCGACACCGCCTCCGCCGACCTGCGCTTCGGCGAGCGCGCGGGGGTGAAGCAGGAGAACGGCGTCTACCACGTCACTGCTGATGCGGGCGGCGCGCGCGTGGACCTTCGCGTCACCCCCGCTCCGCGCCGCTACTTCCCCCCCACCGACCTCGGCGGCGCGGCGCTCGTCTCCGGCTACGTTGCCCCCGCCCTCTTCGCCCGCGCAGAGGGGACGGTGTGCCTTCCCCGCTGCGAGGCGGTGCGCGGCGCGCAGGCGTACCACGACCACAACTGGGGCGTGTGGAGGAACGTGTCGTGGGAGTGGGGCTCCGCCTCGGGCGAGGAGATGTCGCTCCTCTACGGCGTCGTCCGCGGCGACTCCACGACCACCGAGGGCCTCTTCGCCTACCTGGTGGATGCGGACGGCGTTCGCGGCGTGCACCGCCCCGGCCCCATCCGCTTCACCGAGTCGCAGCCCTCCCGGTCCGCCGGCCGCACGATCCAGGTCCCCCGCCGCTTCCACTTCGAGGACCCCTCCACCGCCCTCCGCGTGGACGTCGAGGTCGCCTCCGTCCACCTCACCGACCGCGAGCGCCCCCGCCGCCGCCACTTCGTCCAGATGCGCGGCACCGCCACCATCCGCGAGCGCGGGCGGATCGTCGCGCGGCTCCCCGGTTTCTTTGAGACGTACGTGGATTGAGGCCTGGCGAGTGAACTCGCAGCAACAACAGCACAAAGTCCGCCTGCGCGGACTGGGGGGCGAGATCAGCTCGGGTACCCCAAGGCCACGCGCGCACGCGGGACACGGACGCGACAAATCACGCCCCTACAGGGGCGGCGGTGCAGCGCGCGGGGTTCCGCCCCCTCTCTCGATAACAGAGGGCGGAGCCCTCTCCTGTTATCGGGAGAGGGGGCAGGCGAGTGTAACGAGCCGGGGGTGAGGGCCCCCCTCGCACCCCCCATGGGCCACCCGCTGCTCCCCGCATGGGACACCCACCCCACCCCACGTCCTCCCCGCACAACGAAACTCCCAGCATTTGCGCCACGTTTGGATATGAGAGGGGCGGCACATCGGATGCGAAGTACGGGTACGGGCGAAGTCCATCGCCCAAGGGAGGTTACCATGGAAGTTGCTCGTCGGTACGTGGAGAGTTGCCCGTCGCGGTTCGCGGCGTACGTGGCACTGCAGTGTGCGCTGATGCGCTGTTTCCTGGCGCGCGGCGGCACGGCCGAAGACTTCTGCGTCCGCCTGGCGCCCGTCTATCACCGGCGTTACGCGCCGGTGCTGCTGGAAGGCGCGTCGCCTCGCTGACCGGAAGTCCGCTCCACAAACGTCGGCGGCCGCACCCTTTTGGGAGCGGCCGCCGCGTTTTCCTGTGCGAACTCTCTGCCGTTTTACGGAGCCTGCTCGGGCACGATCACCACCAACCGGGCCGTGGCCTGCGCCGGGTAGGACCTCAGCACGGGCCCGGTGAACCACGCCTGCACGCGCGTGCCCACCCGCAGCTCTTCCACGGCGGCGGGGGCGAGACCGCCGGCGGTGCGCCGCAGGACGCGCGCGCCGCTCCCCACCGTCACCTGCGCCACGGGGTAGCCGGCGCTGCGCATGGAATCCTGCTGGATCCGCACGGACACCCCGCCCTGCACCTCGCGGCGGCCGGTGACGGCCCCGATGATGTCCGGAGCCTGCTCGGGAAGGGGTCCGGCGCCGGGGCGGGCGCACGCCGCCGCCAGCACCAGCGCCAGGAGCCCGCCCCCCATCCGCCACGTCACAAGCGACGCGGTTAGCGGCCGACGCCCGCCATCGCCGCCATCCCGCCGAGCAGCATCATCGGGATCAGAAGCGCCAGCCATCCGACAATCGCGGTGAGCACCGCCTTCCCCGTGCTCACGTCCAGCGCCTGGCGGATGGCGACGATCCCCGCCACCAGGATCCAGATCATCACCACGATCCTGACCGGTCCACCCAGGATGGGTATGATCCCCAGGATGTAGAGCACACCGGGCGCCTGCGCGAAGCCGATGGTGCGCAGCAGCTCGCCCCAATCCGCCGTGCCGCCGAAGAGCATCGTCCCGATCAGGTACGTGACGCCGGACCAGACGAGCCATCCGACGATCGCCATGATCAGCCCTCCGATCATCCCGGTCGTCCCCTGGCCGATGCTGCCGATGGCGGAACAGACCGCCGCCACCGCCACCACCACGGCGGCCTGACCGGTGGCATCGCGATCGGCCTCCACCTCTTCATAGGTGGGGATGTCCAGCCGGGCGGCGCCGATGGCGCGCTGTACGAGGGTACGGCGTGCGAAGGGGGCTCCGCTGGTGTAGGACTCGGTCATGGTCTCCTCGGGCGTGGCGCGGCGGGTGCCGCGGTGGGTAAGGTCCTGCGGCTTCACGGGTTGGATCGCCACCTGAGTACGCGGCGCCGCCGTGCGAGTTTCGCGCGGGCGGATCGAAGGGCGCGTCGACGGGACGTAGGTGGACTCGAACGGCGGGCGAAAAAGATGCTGCGGCTCGGGCTGATGCTAATGCGCAGGCTGCTTTGCCGCAACGATTTCGTACATCGCGAGGGCGGCGCGGAGATCGAATTCTCCGCGCCGCCGCACGCCTACACCCCAAAGACGCGCCCGATGGCGTAGATCGCGAGCCCCGCGAGGCCGCCCACCAGCGTGCCGTTGATGCGGATAAACTGGAGATCCTTGCCGATCTGGAGCTCTATCTTGCGCGTGGTGTCTTCCGGGTCCCACGCGGCTACGGTGGTGGAGATGAGCCCCGCGATCTCGTGGCGGTACTGCTCCACCACGTAGATCACCGCGTTCTCGATCCACAGCTCCACCTTCTCCAGCAGCTCCTCGTCCTCCACCAGCGACTGCCCCACGCGTGTGACGGCGTGGCCGATGCGGCGGCGGAACTCGCTCTCCGGGTCGGCGGCGTTCTTGAGGAGCGATGCCTTGAGGTCGCCCCACAGCGAGGCGGAGTACTCGCGCACCGCGGGGTGGCTGAGGACCTCCTCCTTGAACGCCTCGCCGCGCTCAATGGTCTGAGGCGACTCCTGGAGGCGCACGATGAACTCCGCGACCGCCTCGTTGAAGCGCGCCCGCAGCGGGTGCCCGGGGTCGGAGGCCACCTCGTGAAGCGTCTTCTCCACGCTCCCCACCAGCTTCTCGAAGATCTTGTCGTCCACCTGCGTCGGCACCCACCACGGCGTCTCGCGGCCGATGCGCTCGCGGATCATCCCGTGGTTCTCGTCCACCAGGCGCCCCAGCAGGCGGATGGCGGAATCGAGCAGCTCCTGGTGCCGGTTGTCCTGCGTGACAAGTGACAGGACACGCGCGACCACGGGAGTGACCTGGGTCCTGCGCACGCGGCCCATCACGTTGTCCTGGATGATCTCCTGCACGTCCTCGTCGCGCAGCACCTGCACCACGCCCGAAACGGCGGCCGCGGCGTGCCTTCCCACCGACTCGCCGTGCTCGGGGCGGGCGAGCCACTCGGCCCCCTTTCGCGCCGCCCCCGCAGAGCGAAGGCGCGTGCGGATGATGGCGGGGGAGAGGAAGTTGTTCTGGACGAAGTTCCCCAGGCTCCTCCCGATCCGGTCCTTGCGGTTGGGGATGATGGCGGTGTGGGGGATCTTGATCCCCATCGGGTAGCGGAAGAGGGCGGTGACGGCGAACCAGTCTGCCAGCCCGCCGATCATGGCCGCCTCCGCGGTAGCGCGCAGGTACCCGAAGCCGGGCCAGCGCGTCTCCAGTATCCGCGCCGCGACGTACACCACGAACGCCAGCACCAGCAGCCCCGTCGCGCGGCGCTTCATCGTGGTGAGCTGCGTCTGCTTCAGCTCCTCGTCCTGAACCGGCTGAAGCGCGATCTCTCCCGTCTGCATCCGAATCTCCGGAATGTGAAAACTGGCCCGTTACCTGTCACAACCCGCCCGGGCGAGTGAACTCGCGGCAACAACAGCACAAAGTCCGCCTGCGCGGACTCGGGGGCCGGATCCGCGCCGTGCCCACGCACTCACGCACTCACGCACTTCATTGAAGCGGCTGATCGCCCGGCTCGCTCCACCCGGGAATTGCGCGCAGCTCCACGGCGAGGGCGGCGTCGCGGCTCGCCAGGAAGACGATCGTCTGGTCCGCCTGGGTGGCGAACAGATACTTGTTGAACCCCGCCGCCGCGCGATCCAGCCCGCGCTCCGCGCATCGCGCCAGCGCCGCGTCCACCTCGCGCAGCGCGTCGCCCTTTTTGATGAAGATGTGCGCCGGGCCCTGGCTCATGCTCATTCGTCCAGCTCGAAGACGTCCGCCAGCACCCCGCCGGGCACCAGCCTCCCCTCGGACGCGGCATCGTACAGCACCATCACCGAGGCGCGCGCGCCGCCGGGGAAGAGCGCCACGGCTTCCGGGTGATCGTCGCGGCGGGCGCGCTCGTGCGGAAGCTGCAGCGCGGGGTGCAGCTCGTTGCCGCGCACCAGCGAGGGCCGCTCGGACTTCGCGCCGCCCGGCCAGCGCCAGAGCGTCGAGGGTGCAGAGAGGTCCATCGTGGCGCCGGCCAGCACCAGGAGGTCGTCGCCGTCGCGGCGGATGTCGCGGATCCCCATCCCTTCCAGGTCCAGGAAGTGTTTCCTGTAACGCTCCCCGTCGTCGCCGATCTTGCGGAGGCGCAGGCGGTCCGGGCGCTCGCGGTCGGGGACGGGCTCCAGCTCCAGGATGATCGCCCAGCCGCGCAGCACCGGGCCTCGCAGCCCCACGAAGATTCGGTCGCCCAGCACCGCCAGCCCCTCGATGTCGAAGCCGTTGTCCTTGCCCGGGATGCGCATGAAGCGGCCCAGGTGCGCGTCCTCCTGGAGTTCGCGAAAGATGCCGCCCTTCGACCCCTTCCCCCGCAACCGCGCGGCGGTCAGCTCTGCCTCCGGATTGCCCGGATCAGGAGACGAGCGCACGGGGACCAGCCCACCGCCGTCCGGGTCCTGCGCCAGGGGGATACGCGCAAGGAAGTACCGGCTGGCGTCGGTCTCCACCTTTGCGAGCCGCGCGATGCACTCCGCGTCGTCCTCCCCCTCCTTCGCCTTACTCCGCTTGCGGCTGTTGGAGCCGACCACCCACAGGTAGGGCGCGGCGTAGGCCAGCCCCTCCACGTCCACCTCGCCGTCGGCGGGGAGGTCGATGAAGTCGGCCAGGGGGTACGTCCGGTGCGCTCCGAAGCTGCCATCCGGGCGCAGGCTCAGGCGCTCCAGCGTGGGCGTTTCGTCGCAGGCCAGCCACAGGAAGTCGCCTGTGCGCTCCACGGCGGAGATGCCCTGGCGCAGCCGCTCCGGGTCGCTGACGCCGCCGGGATCGCTGTCAAAGTAGAGCGGTACGGTGAAGACGGGAGTGGGCATCCGCGGGGTCCGGGGCTGGTGAGGTTCGATGGCTCCGCACGCGAGCGACGCACACGCGGTGCCGCACGCTTGCCGGGCTCCGCCGGGCGCGTACATTGGGCGCGCCTCCACGCCCGCACACGCACCCCGCCGCACATGACGAGCCCGCACGAGATCCTGGCGCGCACCGAGCTCTTCGTCCGCCAGCGCATGCACGGCGACGGCTCCGGCCACGACTGGTGGCACGTGGACCGCGTGCGCCGCACGGCGTTGCGCCTGGCGGGCAAGGAGGGCGCCGATCCCTACGTCGTGGAGCTCGCCGCGCTGCTGCACGACGTCTGGGACCACAAGCTCCACGCCGGCGACGACAGCGTGGCCCCGCGCGAGATCCGCCGCTGGCTGCAAGAGGCCGGCGCGGAGGAGCCTCTCGTTGAGCACGTGTGCGAGATCGTGGCCGGATTGTCGTTCAAGGGGGCCGGCGTCGCCACTCCCATAAGGACGCTGGAGGGTGCCGTGGTGCAGGACGCCGACCGCCTGGACGCAATCGGGGCCGTGGGGATCGCGCGGGCCTTCGCCTTCGGGGGGAGCCGCGGGCGTCCGCTGCACGATCCGGAGACGGCGCCCGAGCTGCACGCCACCTTTGACGCGTACCGCGCCGGAACGGGCGGCACCACGCACCACTTCCACGAGAAGCTCTTCCTCCTGCGCGACAGGATGAACACCGCCGCCGCGCGCCGCCTGGCGGAGGGCCGGCACCGCTTCATGGAGGAGTTCCTGCGGCGCTTCCACGACGAATGGAACGGGGAGGATGGATGGAGCTGACCTCGCTCGGCGGCGGCGTGCACGTCCTGCGTGGAACGGTGAACAGCGGGCTGGTGGAGACGGAGCGCGGGCTCGTCGCCATCGACACGGGGCTCGACCGCGGCGCCGCAAACCGGATCGCGCGGGCCGCGGAGGAGCTGGGGCGCCCTCTTGTCGCCATCCTCAACACCCACGCCCACGCGGACCACCACGGCGGCAACGCGCAGCTCGTCCGCCGCTTCGGCATTCCGGTGTACGCCCCCGCCATCGAGGAGGCGACCATCCGCCACCCGCGCCTGGAGCCCGTCTACCTGTTCGGCGGCGCCGAGCCGGTCAGCGGCCTCGCCAACAAGTTTCTCCAGGCAGAGCCGTCCCCGGTGGACCACGTGGTCCACGCCGGGGAGAGCGTTACAGTTGACGGACGCGTTCTCTCGCTGGTCGACCTCGCCGGTCACAGCATGGCACAGATCGGCGTGGGTGTCGATCTGGATACGGCGCAGGGCGTCCTCTTCGCCGCGGACGCCTTCTTTGGCAGCGAGCCGCTCGCCAAGCACGGCGTCCCGTACCTGGTGGATGCGCGCGGGATGCAGAACAGCCTTCGGCGTCTCCAGTCACACCCCGCCGCCTGGTACGTCCCCGGCCACGGCGAACCGGAGAACGACGCGCGCAACCCGGTGTTCGCCGAGAACTTCGCGGCGCTGGAGCGCGCCTTCGACTGGCTGGGCGAGCGGGTGCGCCGCGCGCCTGGGTCCACCGAGGAGCTGCTCGTGGAGTTCGCCGCGGCGATGGGGATGCGGCTGGACAACCCGTCGTCGTGGGTGCTGAACCGGGCGGCTCTGCTGGGCTTCCTGGCGGCGATGGAGCGCGAGGGAACGGTGCGGGTGGTGCTGGAGGAGGGGCGCTGGCACTGGGCGCAGGGGGAAGCACGGACGGGCGGCCCCTGAGCTCAGGGGCCGCCCGCGATCCTTCCGCCGAGCCGTGTCAGAAGCTGGACGGCGGAGGCGTGGGGCTCGTGCTGCTGGAGCCGCGGAAGTACTGCACCGCCTTCATCACCAGCCACACGAGGACGACGAGCGGCAGGATCTTGGTGATCAGGAACCCGCCCAGGAACCACGCGATCCCCAGCACGGTCGCGACGATCTTCAGCGCGAAGATGGCCAGGATCACGATCACGATCCACTTCAGCACGTTCTCGAAATCGGAATTGCGGTTGCTCACGGGGTCCTCCAGGTGAAAACGCTGTTGTTTCCGGCGGTCTTGTGCCCCTACGCGGTCGGTACCCGGAGAGTTTCAACGGCATCGGTATCGAAGTTGCCCGCGCACCCCTCGACCGCGAAAACCGGCCCGCGAGCACTCCGGCAATGAGCGATACGGACGAAGCGCAACGCGAGTTCATCCGCGCATGGTACAGCTGGCGCCACACGCCGCTCCCCGTGGACACCTACCGCGCGAATCGGAGCGGGGAGCCCAGCTACACGGTCGAGTTCGCGCTGGACCACCTGCGCAGCTACGTCTACGCGCTGGGTTCCGCGTTCATGGAGGAGCGCCCGCGCGACTATCCGGCTCTCGTGGCGGACCAGCTGGAGCAGCTTCACAACGCGGAGGCGGACCTGGAGCACGGCCCGATCCCCGAGGATCGCCGCGCGCCCTACCGCGACTACGTGGCCGCCACACGCATCGTCCTCCACCGCCTCCTGGCCCGCGCGACGGCGCAGCACAACTGAAAAGCATCACACAGAGAACACAGAGAGAACTGCGAAGGCACAGAGAACCCCTTCTTCTTTTCTTGCAGTGTCCTCTGTGTCTCTGTGTGAGGCTGCAGTTAACCCGCACCAACTAGAGGCGAATGACCGAGCCCGGCCGCATCCGCATCGGCACGCAGGGGTGGAACTACACCGGGTGGGTGGGCGCCTTCTACCCTGACGGCACGCGCCCCGCCGACTTCCTCGGCCTGTACGCGAAGGCGTTCGACGTGGTGGAGGTCGACTCCACCTTTTACGCCGTCCCCGCCCCGAAGACGGTGCGCGGGTGGGCCGAGCGCACGCCGGAAGGGTTCACCTTCGCCCTCAAGATGCCGCAGGAGATCACCCACGAGCGGCGCCTGCAGGACGCGGGGGACGTCGTCGCGGAGTTCATGGACGCGGCGCGCGAGCTGGGGCCCAAGCTGGGGCCGATCCTGGTGCAGATGGGACCCGACTTCCAGCCTCACGAGCTGGACGCCCTCCGCCGCTTCCTCCCCGGGCTGCCGCGCGACGTGAGCTTCGCCGTGGAGGTGCGCAACCGGAAGTGGATGAAGCCGGCCGTTCTCGCCGAGCTCCTCTCCCTGCTCGCGGAGCACGAGGCGGCGCTGGCGCTCAGCGACGGCAAGTGGATTCCGCGCGAGACGATGATGGAGCTGGCGATGCGCCCCACCGCACCCTTTCACTACGTGCGCTGGATGGGCCCCAACCGTGACGTGGTGGACTACTCGCACGTGCAGTTCCCGCGCGAGGAGGAGCTCGAGTCGTGGACGGAGGTGCTCGGGCGCGTGGCGACGAAGGGGGTGCAGATCTTTGGCTTCTTCAACAACCACTTTTCGGGCCACAGCCCCGCCACCGCCCGCGAGCTCCAGCGCCGCCTCGGCATGCGTCCCGTGGACCCGTCGCTCCTGTCCGAGCAGACGTCGCTCTTTTAGCGGAGAACGTTAGATGTCACGCAGCTATCTGCTTCTCGGGTTCGCGCTGCTGGCCTGGAACACGCCCCTGGCGGCACAAGCCCCGGCCCCTGCTCGAGCCCTCCCGCTTCCAAGCGCTCCCGCGCCGTCGTTCCCCGCCGCCCGTCCGCTCGACGGCTCGGAGTACCGCCTGCAAGCGGAGCTCTGGCCCAAGGACCCGACGCTGGGAGGGTTGCTGGGCGGCGCCATCGGCTGCGTGTCGGGCGCGATTCTGGGGCGTGCCCTCTCACCCAGGGAGAAGAAGACCCCGAACGCGTGGTCCGGATGTTTCTTCCTCGGCGCGGTGGGGTTGGGCGCGGGGAGCGGATGGCGGGTGCCCGGCGACAGTTACTTCCGGCCCCGCTGAGGCGGCTGGGGGATGTAACGACGAGAGGCACGGATGACTTCTCCGTGCCTCTCGTCTTTACGCCCGCGGGCAGCCGCTATGCGCGGATGCGGACGGGGACCGGCCTGGCGAGGCGCACCTCACGCGAGGTGGTCGCCTCGGCGAGCGTCTTCTGGAACCACTCCGGGTCGCGGGAGGCGCCGCCGTGCTCCATCAGGATGCGCCCCAGCTCCGCCGCGTCGATGTTGCGCATGCGGATGCACCCGTGCGACGCGGGGCGGCCCAGCGAGCTGGTGAGCCCGGTGCCGTGGATGTAGAAGTCCGGCGCGCGGAAGAAAATCTTGATGCGCCCCATCGGGTTCTCCGGGGAACCGGGCGGCTCGTAGCTCTTGCCGCGCGCCCAGCCGGACGGCGGCGGACGCCAGCTCGGGTTCCAGATCATGTGCCGGATGGTGAAGCTCCCCTGCGGCGTGGGGTATCCCGCGGCGCCGATCGACACCGGAAAACGCCGCAGCACCCGCTGCCCATCCATCACGAAGAGCGTGCGATCGGAGAGGTCCACCGTCACGGTCAGGCGCTCGGCCCTGGTCACCGGCTGCGAAACCGCGCTCTCCATCGTGGACACGATCAGCCCCGTGTCCCGTGGCGCCGTGGACTGCGCGCTCGACATCGCGGGTACCCCAAGCAGCCCCAGCGCCCCCACCAAACACCGACGACAGATTCGCATATGCCTTTGCCACGTAACCAGTTGAATTCCCCCCGAACGTCCCACCCGACCGACCAATATCATGCCACATGGCCGCGCTGGGCAAGTCTACACGTGACTGTCACGCGCCTGCGTTGCAGCGCACATGCGCGGCACAAGTGGACGATCCGCGGCGCTCCAGGGTCACCGAGGGAGTGTAGTCGCCAGGCGGCGGATTCTCGATGCGTGATTGGTGACGAACGTAAAAGAGGAGGGGCCGCGGACGAATCCGCGGCCCCTCCCTGCGTCCCCGGGACAGCGGGATCAGCGCACCTTGGTGCCCGATGCGTCCAGCACCTCGACGTTGCCCAGGTTCAGGGCGCGGATCGGCGCTTCGATCTTGGACAGGTCGCCGGCCACCACGATGGTCAGCGCGCCCGGCGTGAGGCGCTCGCGGCCCACGCGGCTGATGTCGGCCGGGGTCACGGCTGACATCTGCTGGAGGTACGTGTTGTAGTAGTTGAGCGGCTGGCCGTTCTGGAGCAGCGTCTGCATCCGCCCCGCCAGGCCCTGCACCGTCTGCACGGAGTTGGGGAAGCTGGAAACCACGTTCGCCAGCGAGCCGCGCAGCTCCTCCTGCGGCACCGCCTCGGTGGCGATGCGCCTGTACTCGCGCACGATCTCCGCGACGGCCGAGTCGGTGGCGTTGGTGCGCACCGACGAGTTCACCACGAAGTCGCCGGCGTTGGGGAAGGTGGTCATTCCGCTGAACGCGCCGTACGTCCACCCGTGCGCCTCGCGCAGGTTCATGTTGATGCGGGCGCGGAAGCCGCCGCCCAGCACCTGCGACAGCGCGCTCATGGGGATGACGTCCGGGCTCGTCGCCGCGAGACCGGGCTGGCCCACGAAGACGCCGGACTGAACCGAACCGGGGCGGTCCACCAGGATGATGCGCGTGCCCGACGACGCCACCGGCGCCGGGGCCGGAAGAGTGGCCTGCACCGCGCCGGGAGCCGTCCAGCGGCCCAGCGCCTGCTCGGCGATGCGGCGCCCCTCTTCCGGCGTCACGTCGCCCACCAGGAGCACCGTGGTGTTGGCCGGCGAGTACATCCGCTGGTGGAAGCCCACCACGTCGCCGCGGTTGATGCGGGGGAGCGTGGCCGCGGTGCCGCTCACCGGGCGCGAGTAGCCGCTCGCGGGATCGTACACGGCGCGGTTGAAGGCGATCGCCGCGAGCCCCTGCACGGTGGAGGTGCTGTTCATGTACGCCGCGGCCAGCTGGTTGCGCACCCGGGTCACCTCACCCTCCAGGAACGCGGGCTCGGTGAGGGTGGTGGCGGCCAGGTTCATCGCCTGGGCAAAGGTGCCCTTGGGCGCCGTGACGCTGACGGTGGCGTAGTTGTAGCCGGCACCGGTGCCGAGCTGCGCACCCAGTGCCTCCACGCGCTCGGCGAGCTGCGGGCCGGTGAGGGTGCGCGTCCCCTCGTCCAGCATCTGCGCCGTCAGCGAGGCCAGGCCGTTCTTCTCGGCCGGCTCGTACACGCTCCCCGCCGCCACCAGCACGCGGCCGGTTACGATGGGAAGGGAGTGCTTCTCCACCACCACCACGCGCACGCCGTTGGAAAGGCGCATCTCGCGTACGGGGGGCACGGTGAAGGGGCGGAGCGGCCCCGGGGCGGGCGGCTGCTCGATGGGCGCGGGCTGCTGCGCGCTCGCGGGGAGCGCAAGGGCCATCACTCCCGCGCAGGCGGCGGAAAGGAGAAAGCGGTTCATCGGTTCACCTGCGTGGCGGTGGTGGGGGCCGGGGTGGCCGGGCGCGGCTTGGGAACGAACACCAGCACGGCGCGGTTGGCGGGCACCATCCGCTCGCGCACCAGCGCCTGCACCTGCGCCGCCGTCACGGCCTGGATCGCCTGGAGGCGCGTGTTGATCCAGTTGGGGTTGCGGTAAAAGGTGTACCCCTGCGCCAGCACGTCCGCGCGGCCGCCGAAGCCGCCCATCGTCTGCAGCCCGTTGATCAGGGCGAAGCGGGCGTTGACCTTGATGCGGTCCAGCGCCGCCGGGGTGATGGAGGCGGCGATGCGGTCCAGCTCCTCGGTGAGCGCGGCCTCCAGCGAGTCGGGGCGGGAGCCGGGCTTGCCGGTGGCCGTCACGATCATCAGGTCGGCGCCGTCCACGAAGCCGAAGTTGAAGGCGCCGGCGCCCGTCGCAACCTGCCGCCCGCGAACCAGCGACTGGAAGAGCGGCCCGGTGCGCGACGTGAGCATCCCGGCCAGCAGCTGCACCGCGTCGCCCTGGCGGTCGCGCGCGGCGGGCATGCGGAAGCCGATGTACACGGCCGGGGCGGGGGCGTTGGCGTCCTCGATCACCTCGCGCGAGCCCTGCCCGATGATGGGCGGCAGCGTCATGCTGCGCAGCGGCGGCGGGGCCGGGCCGCGCTGGATGTCGCTGAAGTGCCTGCGCACCATCGCCTTGGTGCGCTCCACGTCGATGTCGCCCGCCACCACCAGCACGGCGTTGTTGGGCGCGTAGTAGGTGCGGAAGAAGCTCTTGACGTCGTCGACCGTGGCGGCCGAGAGGTCTTCCATCGACCCGATCACGGAGTGGTGGTACGGGTGGCCTGCGGGGAAGACCTTGGCGAGCATCCGCTCCTGCCACACGCCGTACGGCTGGTTGTCCACGCCCTGGCGGCGCTCGTTCTTCACCACCTCGCGCTGGTTGTCCAGCTTGCCGGTGTTGAGCGTCTCCAGCAGCGTCCCCATCCGGTCGCTCTCCAGCCAGATCGCCAGCTCCACCTGGTTGGAGGGCACCGTCTCGAAGTAGTTGGTGCGGTCCGTGTTGGTGGTGCCGTTGATGTCCGATCCGGCGCGGGCGCCGGCGTCCTCCAGCAGGGCGAAGTGCTTGCCATCCGGCACGTTGCGGCTCCCCTTGAACATCACGTGCTCAAAGAGGTGCGCGAAGCCGGTGCGGCCCGGCTGCTCGTGCTTGGAGCCCACGTTGTACCACACCGCCACCGCCGCCACCGGCGCCGAGCGGTCCACGTGGTACAGCACCTTGAGGCCGTTGGGAAGCGTCTCTTCGGTGTAGGCGATGCGGACGGACTCGCCGGCGGGCGCGCGTTGGGCGGCGGCGATGCCCGGCGCGAGCGCCAGCAGGGGCGCGACGAACAGGAGTCGTTTCATAGATCCCTCGTGCGGATGACGGATGCAGACGGGAGGCCTCCCGACCGCTGGGGTGCTGCGTGCTCCGGGGAGGAGCGGCGCGCGGAATGGAGATCCGCGACGGCCTGCTAGTTTAGTAGCACCGGCTGGAAATGGCAACCGGTGTTTACGCGCCACCGCGCGCACCGGATCGGTTCCGGGGGTTGCGGCGCGGGGGGGTGGGTGTGGAGCTTGGAGGAGTTCCGGGAGCACATCCCCGCATCCTCGGGAGCTGGCGTGGACCGCAAGCACACGGGCAGGCGCATCCCGCAGGTACTGCAAGCGGCGCGCGCCATGCGGAAGGATCCGACGCCGGCTGAACGGGTGCTCTGGAACGAGTTGCGCGACAACCGCTTCTGCGACGTCCCTTTTCGACGCCAACACCCGGTCGACCGCTTCGTGCTCGACTTCTACTGCGCCTCGCGCAAGCTGGCGATCGAGGTGGACGGCGAGATCCACGAACATCAGCGCGAGCACGACGAGGAACGCACGAACGCGCTCGCGGCGCGCGGCATCCGCGTGATCCGCTTCCGAAACGAGGACGTGCTCGACCGGATCGACCAGGTGCTCCAAACCTTGCGTGCCGAGATCCATCCGCCCGGCGCGGACCCCCGCCCGTAGTCACCCCCTCCCCCGCTTGCGGGGGAAGGGGGCCGGGGGGTGGGGGAACCGCCCCCGCACCGATCCCTTCAGCCCGGCCGCTCATGCCCCACTTCATCGGCGCGCACACCATCGACAACGGCGGCATCCACATGGCCGCGCTGCGGGCCGGCAACTCCGGAGCGCGGGCGCTGCAGATCTTCACCGCGCCGCCGCGCTTCTACGGCGAAAAGGCGGGGATGAAGCCGGAGAAGGTGCGCCGCTTCCACGCCGCGCTCTCGGAGGTGGGGATCAGGCCGGAGCACGTGGTGGTGCACGGCGCGTACGTGCTGGGCGTCGCCACGCCGGACGAGGCGAAGTGGGTGCGGGCCAGCGCCGGCCTCACGAAAGAGCTGGAGCGCTCGACGGCGCTGGGGGTGGGCGCGATCTGCTTCCACCCGGGCTCCGCCAGCGACGGCGACACGGCGGCCGCGGCGGAGCGCGTCGCCCGCGCCATCACCGCGGCGCTGCGTGCGGTGGAGGGCTCCACACGGGTGCTGGTGGAGAACACGGCCGGCGCCGGAAAGACGCTCGGCCGCACCGCCGCGGAGGTGGGCGACATCCTGCGCCACGTCCCTGACGAGCTGCGGGAGCGCACGGGATACGGGCTGGACACCTGCCACCTCTTCGCCTCCGGCTACCCGCTGAACGAATCGAAGAAGCGGGTCGGCGAGATCCTGGACGAGTGGGAGGAGGCCACGGGCGAGCACCCCGGTTTCATCCACCTCAACGACAGCGAGGGGACGATGGGGAGCAACAAGGACCGCCACCTGCTGATCGGCGAGGGCGAGATCGGCGCGGACGCGTTCGGGTGGCTCCTGTCCGACCCCCGCAGCCGCGACATCCCGCTGATCCTGGAGACGCCGCAGGAAAACCCCGAGATCGCCGACGACGACCCCGCCGGCGACCCCTGGGACGTGCGCATGATCGAGCTGCTGAACGGGATGAAGAAATGAGAACGTGGATAATGTGGGCGGCGCTCGCGCTCCAGGCCGCGTGCGTTCCCCCCGCGACGATGACCCCGCCCGCGCGCGGCGGTGGATCGGCGCGGGTGGCGAGCGCGCCGGCAGCACCGGCAAACGACGCGCAGGCCGTACAT
The DNA here is from genome assembly GCA_036389135.1 of Longimicrobium sp. Taxonomy (NCBI): domain Bacteria; kingdom Pseudomonadati; phylum Gemmatimonadota; class Longimicrobiia; order Longimicrobiales; family Longimicrobiaceae; genus Longimicrobium; species Longimicrobium sp. Next base: position 24,258 of record DASVQP010000027.1, on the reverse strand, counting down.
GCCGCTGTCAACCGGCACAGGCAGAGCCGCGGGTGCGCGCCGCTGGTGTGGAGCGAGGGTGCGGCGCGCGCGGCCCAGCGGCACAGCGAAGACATGGTGCGCCGCCGCTTCTTCAGCCACACCTCGCCGGAGGGTACGCAGCCGTGGGACCGCATGCGCGCGCAGGGGCTCAGCTTCACGCGCGCCGCCGAGAACATCGCCATGAACGGCGGGGGTGCGCAGGCCACGGTACGCGGTTGGATCAACAGCCCCGGGCACCGCGCCAACATAGAGAACTGCGCGCTGACCCACACCGGCGTGGGCGTGGCGGCCAGCTACTGGACTCAGGTCTTCTTCACCGCGAGCGGCGGATGAACGACGACGTCCGCGCACGCCGCGAGAACCGCCGCCGCTTCCTGGAGCGGCTGTACGACGCCAGCGAGCATGGCGACAGCGAGTACCTGGACGGCTATGAGCTCGCCGACGCGCTCCAGCTCACGCGCCAGGACGCGGAGCGCATCGTCCGCTACCACGAGGACCACGGCTTCGCGATGACGACGGGGCGCCACGGCCTTACCGTTCGCATCACCGCGCGCGGCATCGACCACGTGGAGCGCGGCGAGTGATCCTGACCCCGCTCCACCACGCGGACCGCTACCTCCCCGCCCTGCCGGGGATGGCGGAGGCGCTCGCCTGGCTACGTGCCTTCGACGCCGCCCTCCCCGATGGCCGCCACGCCATCGACGGCGACCGCGTCTTCGCGCTGGTCTCGTCGTACGCCACGGGCCCGTCCACCGAGAAGCGCTTCGAGGCCCACCGCCGCCACGCCGACGTCCAGTGGATCGCCTCCGGCTCCGAGCGCATCCTCTATCTCCCCACAGACCGACTCACCGTCGCTGAGCCGTACAGCGACGAAAACGACATCCTCTTCTTCGAGGAGCCGAAGGTGAGCTCCTCCCTCTTCCTCAACCCTGGCGACGCGGCGCTCTTCTTCCCCGAGGACGCGCACAAGCCCGGATGCATGGCCGGCGCGCGCCACGACGTCCGCAAGGTGGTGGTGAAGATCCGGCTCGCGGAACGGTAGACTTAGGTGGAGCGAACCCGTGGTGTGATCCCGAGCCCGAAAACTACTCTGATTCGAGGATGATCTCCGGGTGCTTGGCCGCGATCTGGAGGAGCCGCATTGCCGGGCCGCTGGGATCGCGACGACCCTGCTCCCAATCGCGGAGTGTCGTCACGCTTCCGCAGAGCGCCACGGCAAACTGATCCTGCGTCAGCCCAAGCCGCTTGCGGATCGGTCGGGGGTCCGGCTCGGCCACGAAGCTCACCACGGCAGGAGTCTGCTCACTCCGCAGGTAAGCACCTGCCTCTTTGATGCTCCCAACCAGTTCGTCGAACAACTCGTTCTTCATGGCTCCTCCTCAGAGTTGGCGCGCTCGCGCGGATTCATCGGTCCACCTGGCTTTGCGAAAGGCGATGGGGCGCGCGCCGGCGGCGGCCAAAAGGTCGAGCGCTTCCTCGGTGAAGACGGTGCCCACGGCCAGGATGCCGTCGGGGGCGGGGGTGTCCAGGCGGCCGAGCGCTTTGCGGACCGGCGGCGAGGGGACCACGTCCCGCGGGGTGTGGGCGAAGAGGAGGAGCGAATACTCGCCCTCAGGCCGGGTGTCGGCGGTGACGGCGTCCTGGTAGGCGGGGGGCACCAGGTGGCGGAGCTTGGCCCCGGTGACGCGGGCGTAGATGGTTGCTTTCATGGCGGGGCGCGGGTGCAAGGATGGGGCTACGCGTTCCACAGGCCAGCCCCGGTGCGAGGCGCTGGCCCGGCACCCCTTGCCCGTTTCGCCGCAACCGTTTACACTCGAAGGCATGGCGAACCACGCTTCCATGCGCATGTGCTGTTGTCCCTGCCGGCATCGCCGGCAGAGGGGCGCGGCGCGCGTGCGTGGGAACGGGTCGGCATGACCTGACCGACGATGGGGTGAGACAACCCCCGTCCCACGAAGCGACGAGGCCGCGACCCCCGAACGGGAGTTGCGGCTTTTCAACATACTTCAGAGCACGACAGGAGCGCCGATGTCCGCTACACCTGAACGCCCGATCGCCATCTTCTACGAGCACCCGGAGTGGTTCCGCCCGCTCTTCGCGGAGCTGGACCGCCGCGGCACCCCGTACGTCAAGATCCACGCGGGCGAGCATGCCTTCGATCCGGCCGAGGAGCCAGAGTACTCGCTGGTGTTCAACCGGATGAGCCCGTCCGCGTTCAACCGCGGCAACGGGAACGCCATCTTCTACACCACCTCGTACCTGGGCTTCCTGCGCGAGAAGGGAATCCGCGTCATCAACGGCTACGACGCGTGGCTCACCGAGATCTCCAAGGCGCACCAGCTCGCGCTGCTGCACCGGCTGGGGCTGCCGTACCCGAAGGCGCGCGCCATCAACCACGCGTCGCAGGCGACAGGCGCGGCGGAGGGGCTGCGCTTTCCCATCGTCATCAAGCCGAACATCGGCGGGAGCGGCGCGGGGGTGCGGCGCTTCGACTCCCTGGCGGAGCTGGCGGCGGCCGCGGAGGCCGGCGAGCTGGAGCTGGGGATCGACTCGGTGGCGCTGGTGCAGGAGTTCATCCCGCAGGAGGAGAGCCGCATCGTGCGCGTGGAGGTGCTGGGCGGCGAGTACCTGTACGGCATCCGCATCTACACCCCAGGCAACTCCTTCGACCTGTGCCCCGCCGACGTCTGCCAGCGGGTGGACGGCGCCGAGCTCGACGCGCAGATCTGCGCCGTGGACGCGCCCAAGCGAGGGCTGCGCGTGGAAGGGTATGAGCCCCCCGCCGAGATCCGCGAGCAGGTGGAGGCGATCATGCGCGCCGCGCACATCGACGTGGGCGGAATCGAGTACATGATCGACGCGCGCGACGGGCAGCTCTACTTCTACGACATCAACGCCCTCTCCAACTTCGTGGCCGACGCGCCCAACGTGATCGGCTTCGACCCGTTCGCGCGGCTGGCGGACTACCTGGAGGAGCAGGCGGGGATCGAGGCGCCGGTGCTGCAGGAGGTGGGGGTATGAGGTTCGGCTTCTGGCTCCCGGTCTTCGGCGGGTGGCTGCGCAACGTTCCCGACGAGGGAATGGCGGCGTCGTGGGAGTACGCCAAGCGGCTGACGCAGCGGGCCGAGCAGATCGGCTTCGACCTGACGCTGGTGGCGGAGCTCAACCTGAACGACATCAAGGGGATGGACGCCCCGTCGCTGGACGCCTGGTCGACGGCGGCGGCGCTGGCGGCGGTCACGGAGCGGCTGGAGATCATGGTGGCGGTGCGCCCCACCTTTCATCAGCCCGCTCTCCTCGCCAAGCAGGCGGCCAACATCGACCGCATCAGCAACGGCCGGCTGTCGCTGAACGTCGTGTCATCGTGGTGGGCCACCGAGGCGAAGAAGTACGGCATCCAGTTCGACCAGCACGACGACCGCTACGCCCGCACCAGCGAGTGGCTGGACGTGGTGGACGGGATGTGGCAGGAGCCGCGCTTCAGCTACCAGGGGAAGTACTACGGGGTGGATGACGCCATCCTGGAGCCCAAGCCGGTGCAGCGCCCGCGCCCCACGATCTACGCCGGGGGCGAGTCGCCCGCCGCCAAGGCGCTGATCTCGCAGAAGTGCGATGCCTGGCTCACCCACGGCGACCCGCCGGAGACGATCGCCGCCAAGGTGGCCGACCTTCGCGAGCGCCGCGAGCGGCTGGAGCTGCCGCCGATGAAGTTCGGCGCGGCCGGCTACGCCATCGTGCGCGGCTCCGAGGCCGAGGCGCAGCGCGAGGTGGCGCGCATCACCGAGGTGCGCGAGGGGACCGCGGGGTACGCCAACTACCAGGACTGGCTCAACAACACGCAGCTCGAGCAGCGCGTATCGCTGGAGGACTACTCCGTCTCCAACCGCGGCCTGCGCTCGGGGCTGGTCGGCACGCCGGAGCAGGTGGCGGAGCGCATCCTTGAGTTCGAGCGCGCCGGGCTGGACCTGCTCCTCCTCCAGTTCTCGCCGCAGCTGGAGGAGATGGAGCGCTTCGCCGAAGAGGTGATCCCGCTGGTCAACGGGGCGGTGGTCGGCTGACGAACGGCGGTCTCACGCGGAGGCGCAGAGACGCAGGGAGAGAACAACAGCGAAAGCCTCACACAGAGGCCACAGAAGGAACTGAAAGCCACAGAGAAAACCTTTTGCGGTTCTCTCTGTGGCTCTGTGTCTCTGTGTGAGCCATGCAGGCGATCTCGGCCTGCTGCTGTGCGGTGCGACGATCCAGCGCCTGCACGCCCACGAAATCCATGCTCTCGACATCGTCACCCTGCACCTCGACGCAGAGCTCGGCGGCCTCGGGGACGCGCTCCATCAGCTCATCCAGTGACCGGGCCTGGGTGTGGCATCCGGGGAGCGCGGGGACAGAAGCGACGTAGTAGCCCTCCGAGTCGCTTTCGATCACCACGCTGAATTCTCGGCTCACGTAGCCCCTCTGGCTTGCGTTCCCGTTCGAGATCCAGTCCTCACAAGGCTGCACGAAGTCCTCCGCGCAATCAGGGGTCGCCGGTAAACTCGTGCGCGAGCAGGCGCGAAGTCAGCGCTCCAGTTTGAACCCGGGGTCTACGCGCGGGCGCTGGGCGGCGTTGGCGACGGCCCAGCCGGTGGCGTACATCCACTGCGTCATGCGCGTGAGCTTGGCGACGTCGATCCGCTCCGGCTCGTCTTCCAGGGTGTGGTAGTCGGGGTGCAGGAGGGTGGTGAAGAAGATGGCCGGCACTCCCGCCCGCGCGTACGGCAGGTGGTCGCTGCGGAAGTACCATCCCTCCGGGTGCGCGGGGTCGTCCCAGGTGGTGTCCAGGGCGAAGCGGGTGTGGCGGCGGTTGGCCTCCAGCGCCATCTCCACCAGCGCGGTCGAGTTGCGGTGCGGCGCGATGGAGCCCAGGAGCGCGGCGCTGTCCGGGTGGTTGCGGCCGATCATGTCGCCGTTGAGCACCGCCACCAGCGACTCCTTCGGCACCGTGGGCCGCGCGGAGTACCAGCGCGAGCCCAGCAGCCCCCGCTCCTCCGCCCCGTGCCACACGAAGAGCGCCGAGCGCCGCCCCGGCCGCCTCGCGAAGGCGCGCCCGATGGCCAGGAGCGCCACGCTGACGGTGGCGTTGTCGTCGGCGCCGTTCCAGATGGAGTCGCCGTTCACCGGCTCGCCGATGCCATCGTGGTCCTGGTGGCCGCTGAACACCACGTGCTCGGCGCGCAGGCGCGGATCGGTGCCGGGGACGCGCGCCACCACGTTGACCGACGGATAGACGAAGCTCTCCACCCCGAGATCCGCGGTGAAGCGGGCGCCATCCGCCAGGCGCTCCATCACCTCCGCGCGCACGAGGAAGACGGGCGGGCCGGCGGCGGCGGGCACCGCGGTACCCGGCTCGTCCAGGAGGTAGAGGCCCTCGCGCTGCCAGTGCTGCATCCGCCCGAAGGCGACCGCGGCGACGGTGTCCGCGACGAGCACGATGGCGGCGGGGTTCCCCGCGCGCAGCGCCGTGCTCTGCTCGCGCATGGCGCCCATGGCGTAGCGCCACTCCCACAGGCTCACGCCGCGCGGGGGAACGCGCGTGGGCGCCCTCAGCCGCGCCACCACCACGCGCCCCTCCGTCGCGGCGCCCGTGCCCTCCACGCGGGCGACCGCCGCGTCCACCCGCGCGGTAACCGGCGAGAGGAGGACCGCGTCCTCCCACAGCGCCAGCGGCGCGCCGCCAATGGCCACGGTGCTCGCCGCCGTCTGCCGGATGCGGCGCAGGGGGAAGAACTGGAAGTAGGTGCCGTCGTCGCCCGCGGGCAGCATCCCCGCCTGCCTCGCGCGCTCCGCCACCCAGACGGAGGCGCGCAGCTCGTCCTGCGTCGCGCCCTCGCGCCCGCGCATCGAGTCCGACGCCATGGCGAAGAGGTCGCGGCGGAGCTCCTCGCGGGTGATGGCGGTGAGCGCGGGGGGCGCGGCGCTCGAGGCGCTCGAGGCGGTGGCGCGGGGGGTCTGCGCCGCGGCGGCGCCGGCCGCGAGGGCCAGCATCGCGGCCAGGGCGATGGATCGGGTGTGTGGCATCCGCTGGGCCTGTCTTTGGGGTGCACGCCGGGGATCGCCGCACCGCAGCGCACGTGCCGGGCCGCGCCGCCGGGCGTTGCGGCTCAGGGCGTGCGGTCGCCTCCTCGGTGCGCGATCACGAGCCGGTATCCCAGGTCCACCTCGGTCCGGCGCAGGAGGTCTCCGTGCCGGCGCTCCCACGTGCCATCCGCGAGATCGGCGCGCAGGCGGGCCAGCCCGGGCTCCACGTCGCCGATCATGGAGAAGAGGGAGATCGCGCCGCGGACGCCCGCGTCCAGGTAAGCGTGCGGCCGCCGCCAGTATGCCCCCAGAAACCCATCGACGCAGTCGTGCGGCACAATCAGCGGACGCACTTCCATCTCCCCCAGCACGCCCCCGATCTCCTCCATGGACGGGAGGATGCGGCGGTCTATCTCCCCGATCTCCGGAAAGTAGTCGTCCACGAGCCAGAAACCGGACGCGCCTGGTGACGCCGTGAGGATGACGATCCGGCGCCTCGCCACCCGGGCGAGCTCGGCGAGGCCGCGTACGCGATCGGGCCAGTGGTGCACCGTCAGGATCGCGAGCGCCGCGTCGAACGCGTCTTCCCGGAACGGCAGGTCCGTCGCGCTGGCCTGCACCACCGGAGCACTTCCCGCGCGGCGCTGCCGGATCATCTCGAGCGACGGTTCCACGGCGACGACGGCGCGATCAGTCGGCTCATACGATCCCGCGCCCGCACCTACGTTCACCATGCTCTCCGCGTCGCCCAGCGCGCCGAGTATGGCGTCGCCGATTCGAGGGTCCGGTCTGCGGTAGTGCGTGTAGCCGGGGCCGATCTCGTCGTAGAGCTGCGGCATCCTGTCACCTGTCCCGAGATGTGGCTGACGGCGCTGCAATCACCATCAGAGACTCGCCAGCGCCCGCGAAGGCGTCACGATTCATCCCCGCTCGGCGACGAACTCTTCGCGCGCCGGGCTGAAGACGTCGATCAGGACGCCGGCCTCGCGCGCAACGACTCCGTGCACCACGTCCGGCGCGATGATGAAGCTGTCGCCGGAGCGCAGGACACGGGATTCGTCGCCGATCTGGACCTCGAAGGCGCCCTCCGCCACGTAGCTGACCTGGCGGTGCGGATGGCTGTGGAGCGCGCCCGTCGCCCCGGCGGCGAAGCGGACGCGGACCATCATCAGCGTGGAATCGTAGGCGAGGACCTGCCGCTCCACTCCGGGTTCGGGGGATTCCCAGGCCAACCCGGTTGCGTCGATGAACGACTGAGACTGCATGCGTGGCGTTCCGTTGGTGTGAACGTCGGCTTTACGTTTTCGACGGGGTCACCCGGCGGGACGCATCGTAAGGTGTACACGCGCTCCGATCAACCAGAAATGCCAAGGGGCGGGGCGCGCTGGTGCGCAACACCGGGTGAATCCCGCCCCCGCGAGGGACCGGGGGCTGAATCCCGGGGGCTGAAGCCCCCGGCTGGAACTACGGGAAGACGGCTGAAGCCGTCTCGCGAGCCGCAGCCGGTGCGCGGAGACGAAGTTCGCGTGGTTACCGCGGCCTTCATCCGCGCGTGGAGCGACCTTCTGCCCGCGCCGGTTTTACCGACCCGGGCCAATCTCGCCCCCGAGTCCGCGCAGGCGGACTTTGTGCTTTTGTTGCAGCGAGTTCACTCGCCCGAGTTCCCCAGTGCCTTATCTCCCCCGCCCCCCTCACCCTCCCCGTAGCGTAATGGCGGGGTCAACGGAGGCGGCGCGGCGGACGGGGATCCAGGCGGCGGCGGTGGCGACGAGGATGACGCCGAACGCCGAGATGGCGGTGACCGACCTTTGTAACGATCAACTCAGTTGTGAGATGTCGGATTGTCACCACATCGCCAGTGGCACGGGGAACGCGGTCTCATGGCGCCGGGTACCCGTCCCTGCCGCGGAAAGCTCGCTGCCGACCTTGCTCTTGCTGGGAAGCTGATGAAGATCCGAACTCTGACGTTTGCGCTGCTCGTGACGGGGCTCCCCGCGTGTATGCCCCCGCCGCCGCCCCCCCCGCCGGCGCCTGTGCCGCTCCCAGCCGCGCCGCCGCCCAGCGCCGAGGAGGTGGAGCGCGCAGCGGAGGAGCAGGCCCGGCGCTCGTGGGAGCAGGCGACGACGCTAGGCCGGCAGGGCCGCTGGCGTGATGCGGAGGCGCTCCTTCGTACGGCGGTCCAGCAACGCCCCTCGAACCCCACGTATCACCTGGCGCTCTCCAACGCCCTCGTCCAGCAGTCGCGCGAGAGCGAAGCCGCGGACGCGCTCTGGGCCGGCATCCGCGCGCAGGAAGCGGTGCCGAGCCCCAACCACCGCGTCCTGGTGGTGGACTACGAGCGCCTGGTGGAGCTCCTCACGCGCGTGGGCCGCGCCAGCGAGGCGCAGCAGGCCCGCGCCCGCCAGGCCGAGCACCGCCGGCTGCGGGATGCGGCGCCGTGAGGGAGGGAGTGCGTTAGTGCGTCGGACGCCACCTTGTTTTTCTATGTCATCCTGAGGAAGCCGCCCGACGAACGCACGCAATGCCGGCAGGACTCCTGCGGCGACCGAAGGATCTAGCCGGCGAGGCAAGAGGCCCGCACGTCACGCGAGACCCTCGGAACGCGCAGTATATCCTTCGCTCCGCGCCAAAGGACGGCGCGAGGGCTGAGTCCGCGCGGCGCGTCGCTCAGGATGACAAAGGGTGGGGGATGTGCGCCCCCGCAAGCGTGAGTCCGCGCAGGCGGATTCTGCGTGGTTCCAGCGCCGGCTACATGCGCTCGTGATATATCTGATACTGATATAGCCTCTTTCGATATATCCTCTGCTGATGCATCTGCTCCTGGTACATTCCCTCCTGGTTTACCATCGCCATTGACTCGGCCCCTATTCGAAACTATTCTGGTTACAGTTCAACCGTTCCGAGGAGCTCGATGATCAGCAGCAGGGTGGCGGTGGCGGTGCACGTGCTGGCGTACCTGGCGTGGCGGAGCGACGGACCTTCGACATCCGAACGCATCGCTGCCAGCGTAAACACCAATCCGGTGGTGGTGCGGCGCATTGTGGGGGCGCTGCGCAACGCGGGGATGGTGTCCGTTCAGCCCGGGGTGGGCGGCGGCGCGGTGCTGGCCCGCCATCCGGACGAGATCACCCTGCTGGAAGTGTATCGGGCCGTGGAGGACGGGGGCGAACTCTTCTCCGTGCATGCGCAGCCGCCCTCGCGCGAGTGCAACGTGGGGGCGAACATCGTCGAGGTGCTGCAGGGCGTGTTCGTCCGCGCGCACTCGGCGATGGAGGAGGTGCTGGCGGGGGTCACCGTCGCGCAGATCGGGCGCGAGGTGATGGGGAAGGCGCGCGCGGCGGGGTGCTGCGGCGCGCCGGAGAAGTACCAGGATGCGGGGCGCGGCGCGGCGGAGGCCGGCGCCGTGTAGGATAAATTTCACCGCGGCGGCCGCGGACCGGCGGGTGCCGGGCGCGGCCGGGCGGGCGAGCGGAGGAGGACACCATGGCATGGTTCAGCCGGGTGGTACGAGGATCGCCGATTCTGCTGCTGCTGATAGGGATGCTGCTGGCGGCGGAGCAGGGCGCGGCGCAGGAGCCGGGAAGGCTGGTCGGGCGGATCACGGACGGCGCGGGGAACCCCGTGCGAGGCGCGACGCTGGTGCTGGTGTCGGATGCGGACAGCTCGCGCGTCAGCACTTCGTCGGGCGAGACGGGCGGGTTCGAGTTCGCCCGGGTGGCGGCGGGAACGTACACGCTGCGGGCCGAGCGCCCCGGCTTCGCCACGCGGACCACGCGGGTGACGGTGGAGCCCGGCGAACGCGAGACGGTGATCGCCCGGCTGCGGCCGGCGCGCACGGTGCCGAGGGCGGCGCTGCGGCAGCCGTAGCGGCGGGAACGCACGACGGCCGGGAGAGGCCCGGCCGCCGGGCCAAGTGCGCTGCAATCTGTAACTTGAATGGTTTCGAATTGGCACCCTGCGCACCGCCGGGAGCCTGTCCAATAGACGATGGGGGTGGTGATGAGCAGCACGCACGAGCGGAGCCTTTTCGAGCCGGTCCGGGTGGGACCGTACGAGCTGGCGAACCGCGTGGTGATGGCGCCGATGACGCGCAGCCGCGCCGGAGCCGGAGGCGTGCCCTCCGACCTCGCGCCGGACTACTACGCGCAGCGCGCCTCGGCCGGGCTGATCGTGACCGAGGGGGCGCAGGTGTCGCAGCAGGGGGCGGGGTACGTGAGCACGCCCGGCATCCACACCGCTGAGCAGGTGGCGGGGTGGCGCCGCGTGACCGAGGCGGTGCACGCGGCGGGCGGGCGCATCTTCCTCCAGCTCTGGCACGTGGGGCGGGTGTCGCACCCGTCGCTGCAGCCGGGCGGGAGCCAGCCGGTGGCGCCGTCGGCGCTGGGGATCGAGGGGAGCGTCTTCACCGCGGACGGACCGAAGCCCTTCGTGACCCCCCACGCGCTGGAGCGCGACGAGATCCGCGGCGTGGTGGAGCAGTTCGAGGACGGCGCGCGGCACGCGTACCGGGCGGGTTTCGACGGCGTGGAGCTGCACGGCGCCAACGGCTACCTGATCGACCAGTTCCTCCGCGACGGCGCCAACCGCCGCCGCGACGAGTACGGCGGGAGCGTGGCGAACCGGACGCGCTTCCTCCTCGAAGTCACCGAGGCGGTGACGGGGGTGTGGGGCGGCGACCGGGTGGGGGTGCGCATCTCGCCGGTGAGCGCGGGGAACGGGATGAGCGACAGCGATCCGCTGGCGATCTTTGCGTACGCCACGTACGCGCTCAACCGCTTCGGGCTGGCGTACCTGCACGTCACCGAGCCGGCGGCCGGGGCGGAGCCGCGCGTCACACCCACGCTGCGGGCCATCTTCCGCGGGGCGCTGATCGCCAACGGCGGCTACGGGCGCGAGACGGCCGATGCGGCCATCGCCCGCGGAGAGGCGGACCTGGTGGCGTTCGGCATCCCCTTCCTCGCCAACCCGGACCTGCCGCGCCGCCTGCGCGAGCGTGCGCCGCTGAACGCGCCCGACCGCGCCACCTTCTACACCGGCGGCGAGCGCGGCTACGTCGACTACCCGACGCTGGAGGCGGCCGGCGCGCGCTGAACGACGCGCACCCGGCGGGGTACGAGAACGGCGCGAATCACCGGGCCGCACGCCCGGTGATTCGCTTTACATACGTCCAGAGAGCTTTCTGTTGCCCGATACTGTACCCGCCGCGAACAGCCGGCGGAGCGAGTGGGTGCTGCTGGCGGTGCTGACCGCCGTCCAGTTCTGCCACATCCTCGATTTCGTGATCATCATGCCGCTGGGGCCGCAGCTCATGCGCTCCTTTGGCATCGGGGCGAGCCAGTTTGCGCTGCTCGTCTCCGCGTACACCTTCAGCGCCGCCATCACGGGGCTGTTCGCGGCGTCGGTGATGGACCGCTTCGACCGCAAGCGGATGCTGCTGGTGCTGCTTGCTGGGTTCGCCGTGGGGACGCTGCTCTGCGGGCTGGCGGGGAGCTTCGCGCTGTTGATGGCGGCGCGGGTGGCGGCCGGCGCGTGCGGCGGGGTGCTGGCCGGCGTCGTCTTCGCCATCATCGGCGACCAGATCCCGCCCGAGCGGCGGGGGCGCGCCACCGGGGTGGTGATGGCCGGGTTCAGCGCCGCGTCGGTGCTCGGGCTGCCGCTGGGGCTCTCGGTGGCGGAGCGGCAGGGGTGGCAGGCGCCCTTCGTGCTGCTGGCGGCGCTCACGGCGGGGGTGGTGCTCGCGGGCGCCCTGGCGCTCCCCCCCATGCGCAGGCACCTTTCCGCGCCGCGGGGAAAATCGCCGATGCGCGACCTGTGGGCGGTGGCGCGCGAGCCGTCGCACCTGCGCGCCCTGGGGTTCACGACGGCGCTGATGTTCGCCGCATTCACGGTGGTCCCCTTCCTCAGCCCGTACCTGACCTTCAACGCCGGGGTCGCGGAGTCGCGGCTGGACCTGATCTACCTGGCCGGCGGGCTGGCGACGCTCTTCACCGGGCCCGCCATGGGGTGGCTGGCCGACCGCTTCGGCCACGCGCGGGTGTTCAAGATTACGGCGGTGGTGAGCATCGTCCCCATCGTGGCCGTCACCAACCTGCCGCCCGTCGGGCTGCCGCTGGTGCTCACCGCCACCACGTTGATGATGGTGCTGGGATCCGGGCGGATGATCGCGGCCACGGCACTGGTGACCGGTGTGGTGCTGCCGGCGCGGCGCGGGAGCTTCATGAGCCTCAATGCCGCCGTGCAGCAGGGCGCCGCGGGGATCGCCGCCTTCGTGGGGGGGCTGATGATCGGCCGCGCGCCGGACGGCCGGATGCTGGGATACGCGCGAGTGGGCGCGCTGGCCATCGCCGCCAACCTGCTCACGCTTTGGCTCGTCCGCCGTCTCCGCGAGGTGAAGCCGGAGCGCGCTACGATGCTGGAAGCCGGCGCGCCCCCGCTCGCGGCACCGCTGGAGGCGCCGCGCACCGCGGCCGCCGACTGAACTCAAGGAGATTGCGCTTTGTCCAACGGCTCGGAAAAGAAGAAGAACAAGGTCACCGCCGAGGCGTGGGCCGAGGCGCGCGCGCTGGTCTGGCAGCACCGCGGCAAGCTGAGCATCGGGATGGTGCTGATGCTCATCTCGCGCGTGGCCGGGCTGGTGCCGGCGGCCGCATCCAAGTTCCTGATCGACGACGTGGTCGGAAAGGGGCGCGCCCAGCTCCTGATGCCGCTCGCCATCGGCGTGGCCGGGGCGACGCTGATCCAGGCGCTGACCTCGTTCTCCCTTTCGCAGGTCATCAGCGTCACGGCGCAGCGGGCCATCAACGACATGCGCCGCCGCGTGATGAACAAGGTCACCCGCCTGCCGGTCGGCTACTTCGACTCCACGCAATCCGGCGTGCTGGTAACGCGCATCATGACCGACGCGGAGGGGATCCGGAACCTGGTGGGTACCGGCATCATCCAGCTGGTGGGCGGCATCGTGACGGCGCTCGCGGCGCTGGTGTGGCTCTTCTACCTCAACTGGCTGCTGACGGCCATCATCCTCGTCATCCTGCTGGTGTTCGGCGGCGCGATGGCGCGCACCTTTACCAGCCTGCGCCCCGTCTTCCGCGAGCGTAACGAGATCAACGCGCGCATCACGGGGCGCCTTACCGAGACGCTGGGCGGCATCCGCGTGGTGAAGGCGTACGGCACCGAGAAGCGCGAGCAGCGGGTGTTCGCGCGCGGCGTCAACCAGCTCTTCCGCAACATCGCAAAGAGCATCACCGGGGTGTCGGTCGTCAGCTCGGCGGCCACGGTGGTGATCGGGCTCGTGTCGGTGGCGATGATCGTGGTGGGCGGGCGTGCCATCCTCGACGGCAGCATGACGCTGGGCGACCTCTTTTCGTACACCGTCCTCACGGGGCTGCTGGCGGCGCCCGTCTTCCAGATCGCCTCCATCGGCACGCAGATCAGCGAGGCGTTCGCGGGGCTGGACCGCATCCGCGAGATCATGAAGATGCGCACCGAGGACGAGGAGGACGAGGAGCGCGGCTCCATCGGCCGCATCCACGGCGACATCGAGCTGCGCGACGTGTGGTTCGAGTACAACCCCGGGCAGCCGGTGCTCAAGGGGGTCACGGTGGACGCCCCGGCCGGGAGCACGACGGCGCTGGTGGGCTCCAGCGGCTCGGGAAAGAGCACGCTGGTGAGCCTGGTGATGGCCTTCAACCGCCCCTCGCGGGGGATGCTCCTGGTGGATGGGCGCGACCTGAACGACATCCGCCTGGGCGACTACCGCGCGCAGCTGGGCGTGGTGCTGCAGGAGAACTTCCTCTTCGACGGCACGGTGGCGGACAACATCCGCTTCAGCCGCCCCGACGCCACGCGAGACGAGATCGAGGAGGTGGCGCGCATCGCCAACGCGGACGAGTTCATCCGTGGCTTTCCGCAGGGGTACGACACGGTCGTGGGCGAGCGCGGAATCAAGCTCTCGGGCGGGCAGCGGCAGCGGATCGCCATCGCGCGCGCCATCCTGGCCGACCCGCGCATCCTGATCCTGGACGAGGCCACCTCGGCGCTGGACAGCGAGAGCGAGGCGCTGATCCAGGAGGGGCTGTGGCGGCTGCGGCAGGGGCGCACCTCGTTCGTGATCGCGCACCGCCTCTCCACCATCCGCAGCGCGGACCAGATCCTGGTGCTGGAGGCCGGCGAGGTGGTGGAGCGCGGCACGCACACCGAGCTGATGGCGCTGGGCGGCCGCTACCGCGACCTGCACGACCGGCAGTACGCGTGGGAGTCGGACCGCTTCGTGAACCCCGGCGAGGACTTTACGCCCGAGCCGGAGCTGCCCAAGGCCAAGGTGCGCGCGGCGGCGGCGAGCTGAGGAAAAGAGCCTCACACAGAGACACAGAGAGGCACTGCAAGAGGGAACGGAAAAGGGTGGTGCTGTTCCTCTGTGGCTTTTCGTGCAGCGGGGTGAAACTGCAACTGCATGGCTCACGCGGAGGCGCAGCGACGCAGAAAGAGAACTGCAACGGCGGGGCTCACACAGAGACACGGAGCCACAGAGAAAGCAGGGAAGACGGATGCAACGCGAGAATTGGCGTGGCCCTTGACGTGGACATGTCAGCTGTTACCATTATGGTAACGACAGCCCCCCCTGATCCACGGAACCGGAGTCCCTCACCGGGGAGGGAGCATTCGCATCATTACCGAGAGCAGGCTGACGGCGTTCTGGAAAGAGCACCCCCACGCCGAAAAGCCGATGAAGCTGTGGCGGCGCACAATGAGGGCGAAGCAGTACCAGACGCCGCACGAGGTCAGAGCCGATTTTCCCGCGGCGGATTTCTTGAGGAACGGAGTGACGGTCTTCGACGTCGGGGGGAACAAGTACCGGCTGGTGGTCACGATGAGGTACGACTTGCAACGGGTCTACATCCGCCACGTACTCACGCACGACGAGTACGACAGGTTGGGTAGCCTCTGATTACGACGGCTCTCACGCGGCTGTGGACTTCAATGGAGCATAGATGAAAACCGTCATCGACATGCCGGCCCCGCGCCTTCTGCGCACCGAGGAGGAATATGGTGCCGCTGTTGCAGAGATCGACCGGCTCCTGGACCTGGATCCACGTCCCTATAGCGAGGAGTACGACCGGCTGGAGATGCTGTCGCTCCTGGTGGAGGACTACGACTCGCGAAACCACCCGATCGATGATTCCGACCTGACGCCGCAGGACGCGGTCGACTTCATGCTCGACCAGAAAGGAATGAGCCGCGCGGATCTCGCGGAGATCATGGGCGGGCGGAGCCGGGTGTCCGACTTCTTCAACGGCAAGCGTGATCTCTCCAAGGGGCAGATCGCAGCGCTTCGGGACAAGCTGGGCATTCCCGCCGATCTGCTGCTCTAACACGAGTGAAGAGTTGTGCTGTTTCTCTGTGTCTTTCTCTTCCCCTCCGTGTTCTCTGTGTGAGATAGCGGTCGCCTGAAGACGCACGATAGAAAGGAGGCGCGGAGAGATGATCTCTCCGCGCCTCCTTTGTGCTCAAAACTTCTTGCGCCCGCCGCCTCCGCCGCCGCGGCCGGGGCCTTTGGACGGACCCCGCGCCGGGCCCTTGAAGGGCGGCTTGCCGGGACCGCGGCGCGGCTTCGCGTCGCGCGGGGCCTCGTCTTCGTCGCGGTCGCGGGAGCGGGGTGGGGCGCCGCGGGTGCCGCCGCGCGGGCCGCCACCGGTGCGGCCGGCCGAGCCGCCGCGCGTGCCGTAGCCGGGGCCTGATCGCTCCGACGGGCCGGAGCGCTCGCGCGGGGCCGTGCTCGGGCGGGCGCGAGGGGCGGGGCGGTCCTCCTCGGAGCGCTCCATCCCCTGGGCGATGCGCTGGAGCTGGCGGGCCTGGCTCAACAGCGCGCGGCCCTGCTCTTCCAGCGCGTCCGCCATCTCCAGCAGATCCTCGGAGCGCGAGCCGCGGGCGCGGGCCGGCGCGTTGAAGCCTCCCTCTTCACCGTCGTTATCGGCAGCGCGGCCGGGAGGGCCGCGGCGCGTCGGTTGTCTCATGTGTCCTCACGTGTGGGTGTGACGCGGATGCGGAACCGGTCCGCTTCCGCTGCACGATGCGCACCCGCCGCACGGGCGGTGCCGCGCACAAGGTAACGCCCCGCGCGCGCCGCCGCTTCAGGACCAGGGTTCGTCGGCCGAGGGGCCGTAGATGGAGGGGACCGGCACGTCCAGCAGGCGCAGGTACACGCTGAGCTGCCCGCGGTGGTGCACCATGTGGCTCACGACCATCCCGCGCAGCATGCCGATGCGCGGCTGCGTGAACACGACCCGCTCGCCGTTGCGAAGGGTCCAGGGCTCGCGCAGCGACAGGTCGTCCGCACCCTCCAGCAGCGCGGTAAAGGCGGCCGCCGTCTCGTCGAAGCGGCGCAGGATGTCGTCGCGCGTCGTGGCGAGCGGGTTGGGCGGCAGCGGGGCGGCCACGTCGAACTCCTGGCCCTCCAGCACCGCCGTCCCGTAGAACGGAATCGTGGCGATGTGCGTGGCGAGCCCGCCCAGCGACATCGACTTCGCGTGCGGCTTCCAATCGAAGTGCTCTTCCGGGATGCGCTCCAGCACGCGGCGCGTGGTGGCGATCTCGGTTTCCAGGTCGCCCAGGGCGATCTTGCGCAGCGGGGGGCGGGTGGCTTCCGTCATGGTCGGGTTCGGTGGGGGTGTGGAAAGGGAAAGGCGGCCCCGGGGGACCGCCCTTTCACATGCAGCGACAGAGCGCCGGGCTCAGCCGCAGCACTTCTCCTTGCAGCAGTCGCAGCTCTCGCAGCACTCGGTGCAGTCGCAGTCCGGACAGTCGCACTTGACGTTCATGGGGCCCTCACGGTGGATGGAACTGAATCCGCTCGCATGGACGGTAAGCGAGTACGGGCTCCGGGTCAAGGCAACGGCACGCCTCACACAGAGACACGGAGGGAAATGGCAAGAGAACGGAGAGCTCGTGCCGTCCTGTTCAGACGGGCACGAGGGGGTGGTGGGGCTCGGGAGGGAGCTCCACGCGGATGCCGTCGCCCGCGCGCACCTCGCCGCCCGCGAGGACGACGCCCATGATGCCCGCCCTGCGCACCAGATTCCCCTCGGCGTCGCGGCCGAGGACGGCGGACATCAGGCCGGGCTGGAAGCGGTCGAGCTGATGGCACGGGTTGCGAAGGCCGGTGACTTCCACGACGGCCTCGCCGCCCAGGTGCAGCCGCGTGCCCACGGGAAGGGCCAGCAGGTCGACGCCGCGCGTGGTCACGTTCTCACCCATCTCGCCCGGCTGCACGGTGAAGCCGGCCGCCCGCAGCTCGTCGTGCAGCTCGGCGTGGATCAGGTGAAGCTGGCGCAGGTTGGGCTGCGTGGGGTCGCGGGCCACGCGCGAGAGGTGCTGTACGGTGGCGCCCTGGTGCGCGTCGCCCTCCACCCCCAATCCGGCCAGGAGGCGGATGCGCTCCTGGTTCGGCTTGCCGAAGGAATGCTCGGGGCCGCGGCTTACCGCGGTGACCATCCCGTCGCGCACCGCCGGTCCGGGGTCTCAGGGCGTGGTGCGCTTGCTGTCCACCTGCTGAAGGCGGGCGATGAGGTCGGCCTGCTTCCTCTCGGCCAGGCGCCGGCCCAGGTCGGCGCCACGCACGGCCATCACGGGCTGCATGGCGGCAACCCGCTGCCCCAGCGGCGTCCGGTAGAAGGCGGTCAGCGCACGGAGGTCTTCTTCGCTGAACGCTCCGGCGTAGAGCGCCGCGAAGGCGTTGATCGCCTCCTCGCTGGAGAAGATGTCACGTGCCCAGCCGAGCATGGCCTCGCGGTAGCGGCCCATCTCCGGGTTCGTGCGGATCTGCTCGCCGAACATGGCCTCCACGCCCGCCATGGAGAGCTTCTGGATCTGGATCTCCTGCAGAAGCTCCCGCGCCACCGCCAGGTGCGAGGGCGTGAAGCTGCGTGCCGTGTCCTGCGCGGCCGCGGGAGTGGCGAGCGCGAGGGCGAAGCCGAGTGCGAATACGATGCGGCGCATGAAGTCTCCTGGTCCTTCCCGGGCGCGCGCCCGGTCGTTGGGGTTCCGTGGCGGGTGCCGGTACCGCCGTTATCGCGAGGCCGTCTTTACGAAGTGGTGGGCTTCCCTCGCGAGCGCCACCCAGTCCACGTCCTCCGCCGTAACGGAGATCCACTCCTTCATCCGCCGGCCGTGCCCAGGGTCGAAGCGCTCGCCCTGGCCGGCATCCACCATCTCGTCCACGCGCGTTCGCGGCAGCTTGGCCACCAGCCGGCCCCTCGCCACCATCGCAAAGATCTTCCCGTTCACCTTGAGGCCGAACGCGGACATCATCGTCCCCGACGTTACCTCTGTATCCTCGGTGAAGGCGTCCACCACCGGGATGAACCTCGGATCGGCCTCCCCGGCGGCCTTCTTCATCGCGGAGCGGCTGGCTGTGCGGATCAGGGCGCGGGGCGTGCGCCCGGGATGCGCGGGCACTCGCGGCGGCGCGTGTCGATGATCTGGATGATCTGCCACCCCCTGTCCTTCGTGCGGAAGAGCTGCAGCGCGTTCACCCCGCAGTGGCTGAACCGCTCGCCGATGTAGAAGGCGTAGTCCATCCAGGCGGTGGCCAGGCCGCCGTCCGTGCGGATCTCGAGGTTGGAGACGCGCTCGTCCCACACCTCCGTGTGCGGCGTGCCGACGGCGCGCAGGAACGCCTCGATGCTGTCCGTGCGCAGCACCGGCTCGCCCTGGCGCACCGCCGTCGTCTGCAGCCGCGCCTGCGGATGGAAGACGGCGTGCACCGCCGCGCTGTCCGCGGCCCGCATCCCGTTGAAGAGCCGCTCGACCACCGCCTTAACTTCCTGCTCCGGCGTGGCGGTCTGCGCGGCGATGGAACCAGCGCCCGCCGCCGTGGCGAGCAGTACGGCGACGAACAACCGGATGGGACGCATGGGAGATTGCCTCGGGGGGAGAGCAGGCGGAAGGCTTCGCGGAGTATAATCGGTGATGGGCGATCCGCAAAAGGGCCGCTTCACACACAGGCACAGAGGGGCACGACGGGAACACCGGGAAAGGCTTTCTCCGTGCCTTCGAAGTTCCCTCCGTGCCCTCTGTGTGATGCGCCGTTCACCGCCCCGGCCGGTACTCCCGCTCGGTGTGCCCGCGAAGCTGCCCGGGGTAGAAGTACACCTCGCGCAGGTTGCCGGTGGCGTAGCGCTCCGCCTGGTCGTTGAAGTGCGGCGAGCGCGGGTCGCCGCTCTGCCCGCCCGCGGTGACGGCGCGCGCCCGCACGCTGTCGCCGAACTCGACGACGGCGACGAAGCTGTTGCCGCTGGTGCCGTAGTAGCGCTTCGTCCCCGGGTAGCGGCGCGCGCCAAAGGAGGCGAGCGAGCCCCACTGCGCGGACGTAAAGGGCACCGCGATGCTGGGCCCCGCATCGGTGAACGGCTGCACGATGGCGCCGGTCAGGCGCTGGAAGCGGTTGATCTCGCCCCAAGGCGTGCGCCAGCCGCCGAAGTCCTGCTGCAGCCGGTCGGAGGCGGTGGCGAGCGCCTGGAGCTTCTGATCGGCGGTGGCGCGCGTGGCGATGTAGTCGTACACGTTCATCCCCGCGCGTCGCGCGTCCGCGCCCACACGGCCCCACATCTCCTCGCCCCAGAACACCGCCAGCGAGGTGGGCACCGACGCCGCCGACCAGCGGAAGTCCCACCCGCGCAGCACCCCGATCTGCTCGGCCAGGCGCGCCTTGAGCGGATCGGACGCGGGGGTGCGGTCGTACGCCTGCAGCAGCGTGGGGATCAGCCGCGCGAACGCCGTCAGGTACGGATCGTACGCCGCCGCGCGCAGCGACTCGATGGTGAAGTCCTTTTTGTTCTCCAGCACCATGATGGCGTGGATGCCGCGCGGGTTCTCGCCGGCCACGTCCATGTAGCGCGGAAAGTTCTCGCGCCTGGGGCTGTACGGCCCCGCCGCCGAGTACGGCCAGTTGTTGGTGTTCTGGATCCAGCCGTTGGGCGGGTTCAGCAGGTGCGGCGCCTCGGCCAGCGTGTGCAGCCCCTTCCAATCGGTCGCCGGATCGCTGCCGTCCACGGGCTTCGTGTAGTCGAAGCGGTCGTCGCGCCGCGGGATGAAGTGCGGGTGGCTGTACGCGATGTTCCCCTCCGCGTCGGCGAAGATCGTGTTGTTGGACGAGTTCGCCTTCATCTGCTCCGCCACGCGCTGGAACTCCGCGTAGCTGCGCGCCCTGGTGCGCAGAAACGACTGGCTGAGTGCCTCCACCGGCCTCTGCATCAGCGCGATGCTCACCCACTTCCCGTCCGCCTCGCGCACCACGGGCCCGTGGTGCGTCTTGTAGACGGTGAACTTCCTGCTCGCCATCCCGGCCGGCGTGCGGTACGGGATGGTGATGGTGTCAGCGATGACGGGCCGCTCCTGGGCGCCGTAGCGGTAGAAGTGGCGCCCGTTCCGCTCCACGATCGTCTCCAGGAACTCGTCCACCACGTCCACGCCGCTCGAGGTGTGCATCCACCCGGCGCGCTCGTTGAAGCCCTGGTACACGAAGAACTGCCCCCACGTCACCGCGCCGTACGTGTTCAGCCCCTCGTCGCTCGCCATCTGCAGCTCGGCGCGAAAGAAGAACGAGGTGTGCGGGTTGATCAGGAGGAGCGCGCGCCGGTTGAGCGTGTTCTGCGGCGCGATGGCGATGCCGTTGGACCCGCGCGGCTCCTTGAAGCCGTCGTCGTGCCGCACCGCCACCGCGCGCCGCCCGTAGAACGCCTCCAGATCGCGCAGCGACACCCGCTCGATGTCGCCGCCGATGCTCCCCTCGCTGAACGAGAGCGCCATCCACGGCTCGAAGCGGCGGATGACGCGCGGCGTGACCTGCGGGTGCGTGTGGAGGTAGAAGTTGAGCCCGTCGGCCCAGGCGTCCATCAGCGAGCGGAGCCACGCCGGGCTGGCCGCGTACTGGGCGCGCAGCGTGTCGGGGTCGATGAACAGCTTCATGCGCAGGTCCTGCCAGATCGCGGCCTCACCCTCGGCCTCGGCCAGGCGCCCCATCGCGTTGATGAAGTTGGTCTCCACGCGGTTGAAATCGTCCTCCGCCTGCGCGTACACCATCCCGAACACCGCGTCCGCGTCCGTCCTGCCGCGGATGTGCGGGATCCCCCAGTCGTCCCGCGTGATGGTGACGTTCTGCGCCCTCTGCTCCCACCGCGCCACCTCCCCCCCCGCCACCGCGACGTTCCCCGTGGTCTGCGGCATCTGCGGCGCGCACGCGCCCAGGAGGAGCGCGAGCGCCCCGAGAGTGTAGCGGCTGGTGCGGATCATGGGCGGTGCATCCTGAATAGGTGCCTTGGGTGGATGCCCCAAGCTCGGGTGCCCGCACCCTCGCCGCAAGCCGCTGAAGCAACAGTTGCCGTTCATCAGCCGCGCCGATCAATCGACGTAACGACGCGCTCAAACCGATACGGGTCGAGGAGATGCTGGTTCTTCTTCGAAAGATTGAGTCCCCACTCAGGCATGCTCTTCTTCCCTTCATAATCGCGACTAACGAGTAGCGCGTTCGGCGACACCCAAGCAGTCATGGGAATCAGGTAGATTCCTGGCTCCTGCTCCGGTTGTAGGATCACCAATGCGACGAGCCGATTCGGTGCGATGGAGAACTTGGCTTTCGGGATAAAGGCGTAGTTGTAGCCCCGAATCGATTTTACCTGGACCTCGTAGAACTGACCGGCCTGATTCCGGACTACGAAGTCGACCCCGCGGTCGTCGACCTCCGACGTGAAAACCTCGAATCCGAAGAGAGTGAACTCCATCTTCACGAAATATTCAGCATACCTGCCTACTTGCAGCGGCGTGAGCCTCGACCAGTCATAGCGGTGCATTCACTTCCTCGGTAGGAGGATCTACGAAGACGTCCTCGTCAGTGTAAATGCCTCGAGCAGCGGCGTACGGCATCAGCTCCTGCCGCAGAGTCCGGAACCGGCGGACGAAAAAGTGCTCACGCAGTGCCGCACGGATCAGCTTACTACGCGAAACGCCTTCGGCATCCGCGAGTCGGTCGACTTCGGCTCTGAGCTCACTGGGCAAGCTGATCGAGATGGTTCGCATCATCCGTTCTCCGCGCGCAGCGAGGCGGTGCGGGCTTCGGTGAGCTCCGCCAGGCAGCGCAGGCGCACGACCTGGTACTCGCGCCGGCCCGCCGACCTGGAGCTGCGGAAGTCGCACTCGGCTTCGCGGAAGCGCTCCCAGAGCTGCTCGGCGGCGCGGAACTTTCCGCGCGGGTCCGGCTCCAGGCGCGCGGCGGTCTCGCGGAACACGCGCTGCTGCTCCGCGTGCGCCCGGCGATAGCGGTCAACCGCGCACTGGTACATCGCGGCAAAGGTCTGCGCATCGCACCGCGGCTCCTGCGCGCCTAGCGTGAGGGCCAGCGCGAGCATCGAAATGCCGGTCATGATCCGTCTCCAAATCGGTCGCGGATTCGTCGCGCGCCGTATCCACCCCGCTGGATGCAAGATTCACAGGCGCAGGGCGCTTTCCCGTGCGCGCCGGGGAAGTACCGCCATCCCACCAGCTGCGAAAGGCGCCGAACGCGGTGGATCTCGCCGGGCGCGATACCGCGCGGGATGATCACCTCGTAGCCAAGCGCCGCGTCCGCCTCGAAGAGGATCGCGGCGGCCTCGCCGGCCGGCATACGCTCGTGCCTCTGGTTGTAGTGCCCCACGTAGACGAGCTGGTCGTTGGGAACGCGGAAGTACACGCCCCAGAACGTGCGGTCGCCACGCCGCTTCAGCTCGCGCAGCCACTGGTGCGAGACGAAGAAGTTGGGCGTGGTGGGCATCGCGTACACGCCGTCGGGCACCTTCCAGCACGTAGGCCCCGCCCTGATCCCGGCGCGCAGGATGCGGTCTACCAGGCGCTCGGGGGTGAGGTGAACGAAAGTCGCCATCGTCGGAGTACAAGAAGGGGAAACTGCGCCTCACACAGATAGGAGTTACGCAGTTGGTTGTAAGCAGGTAGCTTACAGTTATGAACGCACCGAAAGTGATTGACAGCGACTACATTCAGTTTCTAATCGCGAGCCAACGCGTCGTGAGCGGCACGGAAGCCGCCCGCGTGCAGCCCGAGAGAGACACGCAAGCACCAGCGCACGACGCATTTACGCGCCTGCTGCACCGGCTGGAGCCCAATCCCGAGCTGCTGTGGGACGAGGCGCGCAGTCAGGTGCAGCGGAAGCGGGGCGTGCTGGTGCTCGATGACACCACGCTGGACAAGCCGTATGCCCTGCGTATGGATCTGGTACGGCGCCACTGGTCGGGCAAGCACGGGCGGATCGTCGACGGGATCAATCTGCTTACCCTGCTCTGGACGGACGGCGAGCGCTACATCCCGGTCGACTACCGCATCTACGACAAAGAGAACGACGGCAAAACGAACAATGAGCACTTCCGCGACATGCTGGAGGTCGCCTACACGCGTGGTTTCGAGCCTGAGTGCGTGCTCTTCGACACCTGGTACTCGGCGCTCGACAACCTGAAGGTGGTGCGTGCCTACGGGTGGAAGTGGGTCACCCGGCTGAGGTACGATCGCAACGTCAACCCGGATGGAACCGGGAATCGGCAGGTCGCCCAGTGCTCGATCCCTTCCGAGGGCGCGAGGGCGCACCTGAGGGGCTATGGCTTCATTCGCGTCTTTCGGATCGATTCCAAGAACGGGAACGCGAAGGAGGCGGACTACTGGGCCACGAGCGAGGAGACGATGCCGGAGCCGGAGCGGAAGCGCTATGCCGGCCTCGCGTGGTCGATCGAGCAGTACCATCGCGGACTCAAGCAATTCTGCGGGGTCGAGCGCGCGCAGGTTCGCTCTGCCCGAGCGCAGCGCAACCACATCGGACTCTCCATCCGCGCCTTTCTACGCTTGGAGAGGAACCGCATCCGCACCCAAATGAGCTGGTTCGAGGCAAAGTTAAGCATCACGCGCGACGCCGTCCGTGCCTACCTCGCCAACCCCCAGTTCACTTTGACAGCAACTGCGTAAGTCCTAACAGAGACACAGAGGACACTACGAGAACAGCATGAGGGGTGTACTGCTTCAGCGGTTCCCGAACAAATCGCCTGCTCGTGAGAGTTACACCTTCGCCGGTGATCACGCCGCTGCTTTGATCGGCTCCTTCCGGCGCCGCTCTCGTTCGCGGCGGCCCTGCTCAAGCTTCTCCCTCCGCTC